>CAYQGF010000598.1:0-2077 GCA_964416885.1 uncultured Iamiaceae bacterium | reverse complement strand
CTCAAAGCGCCCGGCTCAACATGCTCATGCGCCTGGCAGAGTTGAATCAAAATGTTCGGCGTAACAGCGTGCACATCTCCTTAAACTTTGATCCATCTGAAGATCTGGACCGACAACAACTTCAGGAGATCGCTCAAAACTACATGGACAGGATCGGTTTCGGTGAGCAGCCCTTCCTGGTTTACCGGCATCACGATGCCGCTCACCCACATATTCATATCCTTTCTGTAAAAATACGCCCGGACGGAACCCGGATTGAAACCCAGAATATAGGTAGGAATCTTTCTGAAAAAGCCAGACGGGAAATTGAGCAGATTTTCGGGCTGGTAAAGGCAGACCAGCGGAAACAGGAAAATGCTTTCCGCCTTCAGCCCGTTAACGTGGTCAAAGCGCTTTACGGTAAAAGTGAAACCAAGCAAGCTATTGGGAATATCCTAAACTCGGTGCTTGAAAAATACCGGTACACCAGTCTTCCGGAACTCAATGCCGTGCTCCGGCAATACAATGTATCTGCGGATCGCGGCAACGAAAATTCCCGAGTTTACAGAGGTGGCGGATTGATATACCGCATATTAGACCAGGAGGGAAAGCCGGTCGGAGTACCGATCAAAGCCAGTGATTTCTATTCCAAACCTACACTTAAATACCTCCAGGAAAAGTTTGTTGCCAACCAGGCGCTACGGGTTCCGCATAAGACGAGGGTCAAAAATGCAATCGATCTGACGTTGAAGCGTCATAGTAATCTAACCATTTCCGTCCTGATGCAACATCTGCAGAAACAAGGTATTCACACTGTTCTACGTCAGAATCCTGAAGGCTTAGTCTATGGCATCACCTATGTGGATCATCGTACCCGATGTGTTTTTAACGGAAGTGATTTAGGTAAGGCTTACAGCGCTAAGGCCATACAAGAGCGAATATCGCAGGCTCCTGTTTTGGAGCAGGAACCACACCAGCACCAATACGTAACAGTAGGCGCTCGGGCACCAGCCCAGAGAGAGGCTCATCCGGCATTGGTCAGTGATCATTTGAATGATCAGCGATTCGTCAGGGCTTCCTCTGAAACGGAAGCTGCTTTCAAAGCACTAACGGAGCCTATGCCGATGCAGGATATCATTCCTTATACCAGGCTCCGGAGAAAAAAGCGCAAAAAAAGGGGATTATCTATTCATTCTTAAAACGGACTCTATCATGGCCATGCATACAGGAGAAAATGAGCAGGGATTAAGAAAGATACTGGACATGACCAGGGTGATCAGTATCGTACTGTTGGCGTTACATTTCTATTACAGTTGTTACGGAGTCTTTGCCGAATGGAAGCTGGTAAGTCCGTTCAGCGACCGGCTACTGATGAATATTCATAAAACCGGGCTGTTTGATAACTTCGTTCGTGCCAAAATGATGGCACTGGGTTTTCTTATTATCTCCCTGCTCGGAGCCAGGGGCCGGAAAAACGAAAAGCTTAGCTACCAGACCGCATTCACTTACATTGTAATTGGTTTGGCAGCCTATTTGCTGAGCTATCCCTTTCTGTCGCTACAAATGAAGGCCGCGGCTGTAGCCCTAATCTATATGGGCGTCACCTCTATAGGCTTTATGCTGATCCTGACCGGCGGAACCCTACTGACACGGATCATCCGTAACAGGCTAAACAGCAAAGATATTTTTAATAGGGAGAATGAAACCTTTCCGCAAGAAGAGCGGCTGTTAGAAAATGAGTACTCCATCAATTTGCCCGCTCGCTATCGGTTGAAAAGCAAAATCCGGGATAGCTGGATCAACGTCATCAATCCTTTCAGAGCACTGATGGTCCTGGGGTCGCCGGGATCCGGGAAATCCTATTTTGTGATTCGGCATGTGATCACTCAGCATATTAAGAAAGGGTTTACGATGTTCGTGTATGACTTTAAGTTCGATGACCTTACCAGAATCGCCTATAACGCCTGGCTAGCTAACAAGCACGTGTATCCGAAACCTCCTGCTTTTTATGTGATCAACTTTGACGACCTTACCCGTAGCCACCGCTGTAATCCGTTGGATCCGTCTGCTATGACCGATATCACCGATGCAGCCGAAT
>CAYQGF010000597.1:0-2088 GCA_964416885.1 uncultured Iamiaceae bacterium | reverse complement strand
CGGCCGTCCACGTCGAGGTAGCAGGTCGTGACCGGATCACCTCCTCCGTTGAAGCCCGTCAGGGTGCGCAACGTGTCCTCGGTGATCGCGGCCACAGAACCTCCAGATCGTCGGGAGCCCCGACTGTAGGAGGCCCGCCCGCCCCCCGCTCGCCATGGCCCGACGCCGGGCTACCGCGGGCCGGCTCCCAGGATGGGCTCCACGTCGATGGCGGTGCCCACCGCATCGGGGTCGGCCCGCCGGGCCCAGGCCACGACGTCGTCGCGGTCGGTCACGACGATGACCTGCACGGCGAGCGACGGCCCGACCAGGGCATCGCACACCTGGGCCGCACCGGCGGTGTCGAGGTCGCCGAAGGGCTCGTCGAGGACGAGCGGCGACGGGCCGGGACCGCCCTCGGCCGCGGTGGCCCGGTGGCTGGCCAGCACCGACAGAACCCGCCAGCCGAGGGCGTCGGCATCGACCGCAGGCGCACCGTCGGCCTCGGCCCGGGCGTCACGGATCGACAACAGGGCGTCCAGTTCGAGCTGGGCCATCGCCACCTTGGCCTCGGCCCGGCCCAGGTCGGCATCGACCTGGTCGCGCTGGGCATCGGCGACCCGCGGGAGCAGGTGGGCCACGGCGACGTCGAGCGCGGTCTGGGCGTCGCGCGCCGCGCCCTCCAGGGCGGCGACGTCGACGGTGACGGGCGAGGACGGCGATGCCGTCGCAGGGGCCACGGGCGCACCCCCGACCCGGGCCGCGTCGGCCTCGGCCTCGACGACCGCCTGCACGGCGCGGGCGACGTCGGCCCGGTCGCGCACGACCCGCTCCTCGGCGTCGCGCACCTCTGCGCTGGCGACCACGGCGCTGTCGACCTCGGCCCGGAGGGCGTCGCGACGGGCGACGAGCGCCTCCCACTCCTGCCGGGCCCCCTCGGCGGCGTCGAGGGTCGACATCTGGGCCTCGACCTCGGTCAGCGCGGTCCGGAGGTCGTCGCCCCGAACGCCGTCGGCCTGCGAGCGGGTGACCCACTCGCGGGCCCGCGCCAGCACCGCTTCGCGGCTCAGGACCTCGCCCAGCGGGACGCCGACCTCGTCGAGGGCGAGCCGCAGGTCGGGCAGCGGGTCGGTGGAGATGCGGTCGCGGAGGGCGCCGGCCACATCGTCGCCCGGGTCCTCGCCGAGCAGGTCGACGGCCCGGGCGCGGAGGGCGGCCAGCGTGGCCGACAGACGCCCCTGGGCGGCATCGGCGTCCCACTCGGCGGCCGGCCGGGCCGCGGCCCGAGCCTCGTTGAGCTCCGCTTCGACGGCGGCCTCGATCGAGGCCAGGCGGGCCTCGGCGTCGCGGAGGGCCCGGCGGGCGTCCTCGGCGTTGAGCTGCGAGGGCGACCCCGATGCCCGGCCCGACACCATGAACTCGGTGTAGGAGGCGAACCCCATGCGGGCGAGGATCTCCCGCTCGGCCAGCTGGGCCTCCTCCAGGCGGCGGCGGGCCTTGCCGACGCCGATGCGCCGCTCGCTCCCCTCCCAGGCCGAGAGGACCTCGGCGTGGGCCGCTTCCAGGGCCTCGACGTCGTTGGGGTCGAGGGGCGACGCCCCGCTGGCCTCGGCGACGGCGCGGCGGGCGGTGGTGACGTCGTCGTGCGCCCGGGCGAGCTGCTCCGCGGCCGCGGGGGACATCTCGACGGGGGCGGCGACCGGGGCGGGCGGCGGTGGGGCCGCCTCGGCCTCGTCCACCAGCTCCTTGACCCGCTCCCACTCGACGGCGACCCGGGCCGCCTCGACCACGGCGATGCCCTGGTGGGCCTCGGCCGCGGCGAGGGCGGTGGCGACGTGCTCGGTCGACTGGGCCGAGGCCAGGGCGTCCAGCTCGGCCTGGAGGAACGCCCGGCGGTCGGCGAGCGCCCTCCGGTCGGACTCGGAGGGCACCGAGGTCGGCGCGGTGCGGACGCAGCGGTCGTCGAGCTCGGCCAGCTCGGCCCGCAGGGCGTCGAGACCGGCCGTCGCGGCATGGGCGAGCCGCTCGACCTCGGCCTCGGCCTGGGCCTGGGCCGCGACGGCGGCGTCGTGGGCCGAGCGGGCCGAGCGGACCCGCTCGGCGGCCAGG
>CAYQGF010000596.1:156-2090 GCA_964416885.1 uncultured Iamiaceae bacterium | reverse complement strand
CGGCCCGGGCCGACGAGGGGGCGGTGCTGGGCGACGAGTGCTACGTCGGCGAGGAGGCCGTGGTCGGGGCCGGGGTCAAGGTGTACCCGTTCAAGACGATCGAGGCGGGAGCCACCGTCAACTCCTCGATCATCCTCGAGAGCCGGGGCGCCCGGAGCCTGTTCGGCGCCTCCCGGGTCGCCGGGCTGTCGAACGTCGACATGACCCCGGAGCTGGCCACCCGCATCGCCATGGCCTGGGCCACCTCGCTGCCCCGGGGGAGCACGGTCGTGACCTCCCGTGACTCCAGCCGGGTGGCCCGCATGCTCAAGCGGGCCCTGATGGCGGGGCTCAACGCCGGCGGCATCGGCGTCCTCGACCTCGAGGTGGCGTCGGTGCCCGTGACCCGCTTCGCCATCCGCCAGCCGATCGTGTCCGGCGGCGTCACCGTCCGGCTGGAGGGCGACGACCCCGACTCGGTGGGCCTGCGGTTCATCGACGACGACGGCATCGACATCTCCGAGGCCTCGCAGCGCAAGATCGAGCGCCAGTTCTCCCGGGAGGACTTCCGCCGGGTGCCGGCCGAGGAGATCGGCGACATCGGGTTCCCGCCCCGGGTCCTCGAGCACTACACGACCGCCCTGGGCCAAACCGTCGACCTCGACCTGGTGCGGGAGGCCGAGTTCAAGATCGTCGTCGACTACGGCTTCGGGTCGACCTCGTTCACCATGCCCAACGTGCTGGCCAAGGTCGGGGCCGACGTCCTGGCCGTCAACCCCTACGCCTCGACCCAGGGGGCGATGGACTTCGACCGGCGGCTCGCGGCCGAGGCCGCAGCCCCGCTCGTCACCGCGGCCGGCGCCCACCTGGGGGCGGTGCTCGACCCCGACGGCGAGCGGCTCACGCTGATCGACGACGAGGGCCGGGTCCTCACCGACACCCAGGCCATGCTGGCCCTCGTCCGACTGGTGGCACCCTTCATCGACGGCGACGCCGTCGCCGTGCCGGTCACCGCCACCCACCACGCGGCGGGTCTGCTGGAGGGCACCGGGGTGGCCCTCCGCGAGGCCAAGACGTCGTCGGCCGCCCTGATGGCCGTGGCCCAGGAGCGGGGGGTCGGCTTCGCGGCCAGCACCGACGGGGGCTTCATCCTCCCCGGCTTCCTGCCGGCCTTCGACGCGGCCGCCACCCTGGTGAAGCTGCTCGAACTGCTGGCCCGCCACGACGTGCGGCTGTCGTCGGTGGTCGACGACCTGCCCCGGCCTCACCTCGCCCACGAGACGGTCGTGACCCCGTGGGAGCAGAAGGGCCTCGTCATGCGGTCGCTGGTGGAGCGGGCCGACCCGGCCCGGCTGGTGCTCGTCGACGGGGTCAAGGTGCTCCACGACGACGGCTGGGCGCTCGCCCTGCCCGACCCGGCCGAGCCCCTGACCCACGTGTGGGCCGAGGCCGCCACCGAGGCCGCGGCCCGCTCCCGGGCCCAGGAGTACGGACGCAGGATCCGCCAGATGGCGCGCTAGCCCCGCCGTACGGAAGGTGCCTGGCACCTTCCGTACGCGCCGCCGGCCCCGGTCCCTGAACCTCCCCGAGAGGTCGAGGGCCGGCGTGGGGTAGGTTGCCGACCATGAACCTCCCGGAGGAGCTGCGCTACACGAAGGACCACGAGTGGGTGCGGGTCGAGGGCACCCGGGCCCGCATCGGCATCACCGACTACGCCCAAGACGCCCTCGGCGACGTGGTGTTCGTGCAGGTGCCAGACGTCGGCGCCGGCGTCAGCGCCGGCGGGTCGATCGGCGAGATCGAGAGCACCAAATCGGTGTCGGACATCTACGCCCCGGTCACCGGTACCGTCACCGCCGTCAACGATGCCCTCGCCGACTCGCCGCAACTCCTCAACGACGATCCGTACGGCGAGGGATGGATCTGCGAGATCCAGGTCGCCGGCAGCGACCAGG
>CAYQGF010000596.1:0-146 GCA_964416885.1 uncultured Iamiaceae bacterium | reverse complement strand
GCATCGGCATCACCGACTACGCCCAGGACGCCCTGGGCGACGTCGTCTTCGTGCAGGTCCCCGACCTCGGGGCCTCGGCGGAGGCCGGGGCGACGATCAGCGAGGTCGAGTCCACCAAGTCGGTGTCGGAGATCTACGCCCCGGTC
>CAYQGF010000595.1:0-2095 GCA_964416885.1 uncultured Iamiaceae bacterium | reverse complement strand
GCGCCGGCCCGGGACCGGGAGCGGCTCGACGGCCACGTCGCCCGGGTGGTCGCCGCCGCCCTCCGGGCCGACGAGGGCGACGTCCTCGTGTTCCTGCCCGGCGCCGCCGACATCCGTCGGGCCACGTCGGCGCTGCGGGCGGCCGACCTGGGCCCGGCCGTCGACGTCCGCCCGCTGTTCGGCGCCCTGTCCCGGGAGGAGCAGGACCGGGCGCTGGCCCCGTCGCCCCCGGGCCGGCGCCGGGTGGTGCTGGCCACCGACATCGCCGAGTCGAGCCTCACCGTCGCGGGTGTGCGGGTCGTGGTCGACGCCGGGAAGGCCCGGGTGCCCCGCCTCGACCCCCGCAGCGGGCTGACCCGGCTGGAGACGGTCACCGCGTCGAAGGCGTCGGCCGAGCAGCGGGCCGGTCGGGCCGGGCGCACCGCCCCCGGCACCGCCTACCGGCTGTGGTCGAAGGTCGAGCACGCGGCCCGGCCCCGCTTCGCCACCCCGGAGATCGCCCAGGTCGACCTGGCCCCGCTCGCCCTCGAGCTGGCCGTGTGGGGCGCGGCCGACGACGACCTCCGGTTCCTCGACCGGCCGCCCGCCGCCACGCTGGCCGAGGCCCGGGCCCTGCTCCGGCAGCTCGACGTGCTCGATGCCGAGGGCCGGCCCACGGCCCTGGGTCGCACCGTGGCCGACCTGCCACTGCACCCGCGCCTGGCCCGGATGGTCGTCGCCGGGTCCGAGGCCGGGCACGGGTGGGAGGCGTGCCTGCTCGCCTGTCTGCTGGAGGAGCGCGACGTCCTGCGGGGCCGCCCCGACGAGGTCCCGGTCGACGCCGCCGAGCGGCTGCGGTTGTTGGCCGACGAGCGGGCGTCGCACCCCCGGGCCGACCGCGATGCCGTCCGCACCGTGCGCCGCCGGGCCGCCCAGGTCGCCCGTCGGGTCGGCGTGCGCCGGGGCGCCGTCGACCTCACCCTCGCCGGGCCGCTGCTGGGGCTGGCCTACCCGGACCGGCTGGCCCAGGCCCGCAGCGGGCGCCGCTACCGGTTGCGCACGGGCATCGGGGCCTGGGTGCCCGACGGCGACCCGCTCGGGGACGAGCCGTACCTGGCCGTCCCCGAGCTCGACCGCGGCGGACGGGATGCCGACGGCCGGGTGCGCATCGCCGCCGCCCTCGACGAGGCCGACGTCGTCACCATCGGCGGCGACCAGGTCGTCGAGCGGTCGGTCGTGACGTGGGACGACGAGCGCGACGACCTGCGGGCGGTCACCGAGCGCCGGCTCGACGCCCTCGTCCTGTCCCGGGTCGAGGGGCGCCCCGCCGCCGGCGAGGCCACGACGGCCGCCCTGGTCGACCGGGTGCGGGCGGTCGGGCTCGCCGTCCTGCCGTGGACCGACGGCGCCCGCGCCCTCCAGGCCCGGGCCGTGTTCGCGGCGTCGGCGCAGCCCGGGGCCGGCTGGCCCGACCTGGCCGATGCCGCCCTCCTGGCCGACCTCGACGGCTGGCTGGCGCCGCTCCTCGCTGCCGCCCGCAGCCGTCGCGACCTCGATCGGCTCGACCTGGTCACGGCCCTCCGGGCGCGCCTCGGGTACCCGTGGCTGGGCCGGCTCGACGAGGTGGCGCCGCGCACCGTCCGGCTGGGGTCGGGCCGGGAGGTGGCGGTCGAGTACGCCACCCGGGGCGAGCCGGCGGTGCACGTCCGGGCCCAGGCCCTCTACGGCACCACCGTCCACCCCACCGTCGGCGGCGTCGCCGTCGTGGTCCACGTGCTGTCGCCGGCCGGCCGACCGGTCCAGGTCACCGCCGACCTGCCCGGGTTCTGGGCCGGCTCGTGGGCCGAGGTCCGCAAGGAGATGGCCGGCCGCTACCCCAAGCACCCCTGGCCGGCCGACCCGGCCACCGCTTCCCCGCTTCCGCCCCGCCGCCGGCGGTAGGGCACGAAGGAACGGACGATGCGTCCGGCGTGGTCGGTCAGCTCGGGTGGCTGGGCTGGGGGGCGTCGCCGGTGGAGGGCTGGATCACGACCAGGACGGCGTCGAGGGGCCGCTTGTGGGCGTTGCGGTAGGTGTGGTCGTAGTGGCCGTCGAACAGGACGGCGCCCCCGGCCCC
>CAYQGF010000594.1:0-2099 GCA_964416885.1 uncultured Iamiaceae bacterium | reverse complement strand
TCGTCGTCGTGGAAGGCGAACACGCCCTCGTCGGGGGCGTCCTCGTCGGGGAGGTGCTTGCCCAGGGCGTCGAGGTACTCGATCGCCGGGGTCTCCAACGGGGCGAACCCGAACAGCTCGTACACGCCGACGACCGTGGCGATGGCCTCGGCCCGCTCGGCCACGGCGGCGGCCGGGGCGTCGACGAACCCCAGCGGCAGGCGCGCCTTGGGGCGGGCGGGGTCTGGCACGGGTCTTCCTCTCGCCGGGCGGACCGACACCGAACCTGCGAGGCGGAGCAGGCCAGCAACGTCGTCATCCTGCTCGCCCCTTCTCCGGACCGGCAAGCCGGTTCCCCACCGACCCGGCCCCCCAGCCGTCACACTGGCGGGGTGGACGAGGTGGCCGCCCGGCTGCGGGCCGCGGGGTTCCTGGCCCCGGAGGCCGAGGCGGCAGAGCTGCGCCGGGCCCACGGGGACGACGGACCGGCGCTGGAGGCCGCGGTCCGTCGGCGGGAGGCCGGCGAGCCGCTGGCGTGGGTCACCGGGTCGACGGTGTTCTGCGGCCGGCCGCTCCACGTCCACCCCGGCGTGTACGTGCCCCGGCCCCAGACCGAGGACCTGGCTCGGCGGGCCGCGGCCCTCCTGCCCCGGGCCGGGCGGGCCCTCGACCTGGCCACCGGGTGCGGGGCGCTCGCCGCTGGGCTCGGGCCGGCCGCCGTGGGCGTCGACCGCGACCCGACCGCCGTCCGTTGTGCCCGGGCCAACGGCGTCGCCGCGGTCGTCGGTGACCTGGCCGACCCCCCGGTGCGCGCCCGCTCGGTCGACCTGGTCGTGGCGGTGGCCCCCTACGTCCCGACCGATGCGCTGCGCCTGCTCCCCCGCGACGTCCGGGACCACGAGCCGGCCCGCGCCCTCGACGGCGGGGCCGACGGCCTCGACCTGGTGCGGGCCGTCGTCGCCACCGCGGCCCGGGTGCTGCGGCCCGGCGGGCACCTGGCCGTCGAGGTCGGCGGCGACCAGGACGTCGCCCTCGCCCCGACCCTCGCCGCCCACGGCTTCGCCCCCGCCCGCGCCCACCACGACCCCGAGGGCGACGTCCGCAGCCTGGTGGCCCGGCTCCCGTCCCGCTGAGGCGCCCGCGGTCCTCCCCCAGATGGCGGAGGTACCGGCGGTCGATCGGCCCCAAGGTGGGCCGGGACCGACGACGGAAGGACGACCATGCCCCTCACCCTGACCAGCACCAGCTTCTCCGAGGGCGACCACCTCGCCGACCAGCACCTCCTCTCCGAGCCCTTCGGCTTCGGCTGTTCCGGCGGCAACGAGTCGCCGGCGCTGGCCTGGGCCGACGCTCCCGACGCGACGCGCAGCTTCGCCCTCACCTGCTACGACCCCGATGCCCCGACCGGCAGCGGGTTCTGGCACTGGATCCTCGTGAACCTCCCTCCCGACGTCACGGCCCTCCCCGCGGGCGCCGGCACGGGCCCGTCGCGGCGCCCGGGCGGCTTCCCCGTCGTCAACGACTATGGGACCGATGGCTACGGCGGACCGTGCCCGCCCGAGGGCGACCCCCCGCACCGGTACCTCTTCACCGTCCATGCCGTCGGTGTCGACGCCCTCCCGGTCACCGCGGCGACGCCCCAGGCCGTCGTCCGGTTCCTCCTCCACGCCGACACCATCGCCACCGCGACGCTGACGGGCCTCTGCCAACGCTGAGCGGCCGTCCGCCGGGCGATCGGACCCCGCGTGCCTTGACCGCCTGGTCAAGTTAGGGTCGGGGCGTGGCCGGGGCGACCGTCAAGCAGGAGAAGGAAGAGGCCTCGACCGAGGTCACCGAGGTGGCGCCGGGCATCCTCCGGCTCCAGCTCCCCATCGACTTCACCGGCCTGGGCCACGTCAACTGCTACGCCCTCGAGGACGAGCGGGGGTTCGCCCTGGTCGACCCCGGGCTCCCCGGCGAGCAGTCGTGGAAGGCCCTGATGGGCCGGCTGGCCACCGCCGAGGTCCCGCTGGCCCGGGTCCACACCGTCGTCGTCACCCACTCCCACCCCGACCACTTCGGCTCCGCCGGGCTGCTGGCCGAGGAGACCGGCGCCGACATCGTCGCCTTCGAGCGGTTCC
>CAYQGF010000593.1:0-2104 GCA_964416885.1 uncultured Iamiaceae bacterium | reverse complement strand
GAGGCCTACAACGTCTGCTCCGGCGTCGACCTGGCCGTGCAGGACCTGGTCGACCAGCTCCTGGCCCTGTCCTCGGCCGACCTGACCCTCGAGGTCGACCCCGACCTGTTCCGGCCGGTCGACACGCCGGTGTTGCGGGGCTCCCACGACAAGCTGAGCGCCGCCACCGGCTGGCAGCCCGAGCTGCCGATGTCGACCACCCTCGCCGACCTGCTCGATCACTGGCGCCACCGCCTGGCCGAGGAGGCAGGGTCATGAGGGTGCGCACGGCACCGGTCGTGGCGGCGTCGCTGGTGGGTGGGTACCTGGTGGCCCGGGAGACCGGCATCCGGCCGCTGGGCGGGGCGGTCCTGGCCGCGGGTGGCGCCGTCGCGGGCCGGGAGTGGCTCCGTCACGCCGGACCGGGTGCGACCGCGGCCCTCGTCGGCGTCTACCTCGGTGGCTTCGGTGCCTCGCACCCGCTGGCGAAGAAGATCGGCCCCTGGCCGGCGGTGCTCACCGCCGCCGGGGCGAGCGCCGCCGCCGCCCACCTCCTCAGCGACCGCAAGCCCTGACGGGCGGTCAGCAGCCCGCCGCGGAGGTCACCGGCGCCACCAACACGGCGTGAGGGCGGACGAGTGACGAGAGGGCCTCTCACCCGATCGTGCAGTTGACCTTGGCGTGGATGCAGAGGTCGACGTGACCGGCGAGGGCGTCGGGGGCCCAGCCGTTGAGGAAGTCACCGTGGGCCTCGCGGGTGGGGCCCGAGGAGAGGGTGGCCCGGGCCGCGTCCGCTCCGGCGACGGGCCAGACGACCGAGAGCTGGAGCTCGGGCATGACGACGGGGTGGCTGGCCGGGCAGACGCCGTCCACGCTGCGGGCGACGTGGCTGGCGTGGTCGTCGGAGTCGAGGTGCTCGCCGTCCCAGCAGTCGGGGAACTTGAGCTGGAGGGTCAGCGGTGCCCGCAGCATGCAGTCGGTCGGGGGCTCGGCCCGGAGGTGCCGGGGACGGAGCCCGCACCCCCAGCCCCCGCCCGTCCCCGGGCGCGCCGCCGACCCGCCATGGCCGTCGTGCCCGCGGTGGGCGTCGTGGTGCTCGTCGTCCGATGACGGGGCATCGCCGATCGGCGGAGCTGGCGGGCCCTCGGTCGGGGCGATGCCCGCCAGCATGGCCAGCCCGGTCGGTGGGGCCACCACGTCACGGACGTCGACGCCCGCTCGGGCCCGGTAGTACGCCCGGACCAACGTCGGGTCGACCGGGACGCCGTCGACCGAGAGGGTCGGGACCCAGTAGGCCGCGGTGTCCTTCTGGTCCTCGCAGGTGGTCGCCGTGCCCTGGAGGCTCTCCCCGGTGCTCCAGGCATCGGTGACCTCGCTGCCGAAGAACTCGTGGCTGTGGCTCGCCCCGGGGGCACCGGGGTGGACGATCGGGTCGTCGGCGGCGCGATGGCTGAAGGGGCAGTCGACGGTGAACAGGGCGTCGTCGTCGTCGGCCGACCGCCACTCGGCCGCCCCTCCCCCGCCGCGCCCCTCGGCCGGGACCGACGCGTCGTGAGCGGCGTGGGGAGCGGCGGGAGCGGCGTCCGCGCCCGGCGCGTCCGTCGGTGCGGCGCAGCCGCCGCCCACCAGCAGGAGGGCGACGACCGCGCCGAGCAACCGGCGGGTCACGGCGCCTCCGGCACCTCGATGGCGTCGAGGTCGAGGACCAGTGGCACGTCGACGGCGGGCCGGGCGGCGGCCGTCTCGGGGTCGGGCATGCCCGGCACGTCGGCGGGGTCGATGGCCGGCAGCTCGGCGTCCTCGTAGGGCACCGACTCGGGCTTCCCGTCGTTGACGGCCAGGGCCACGATGTCGAAGGCACCCCGGGACAGGTCGCCCTCGTCGACGGCGGGGCAGGGGGCCTCGTCCTGGAGGCCCTCCGGCGCGCTCGTCTCGACATCGTTGCCGGCGAAGCAGTTGCCGCCGGTCTTCACGCCCTCGCCGTCGAACCACAGGGCCAGGTCGCCGAGGCCCGAGCCGCGGACGACGTTGTCGCGCACGACGTTGCCGGTGGCCTCCCACAGGTACTCGGCGCTCTCCGGGTAGGTGATGACGACGACGCCGCCGAGGTCGTGGTCGATCACCC
>CAYQGF010000592.1:0-2109 GCA_964416885.1 uncultured Iamiaceae bacterium | reverse complement strand
GCGTTGGGGCTCGACAGCTGGACGTAGCGCGAGCCCTCGACGCTGTTCAGCGGGGGCTTGCGGTTGTTGTAGCCGAGGCTGCTGTAGGTCCACGCCGTGCCGGGGTTGCTGTTGGGGGCGTGGTAGTAGCTCCAGTAGCCGTCGTACCAGCAAGTCGGGAACCCCGCGGCGGGAAGGTCGTCGACCTGGCAGACGGCCGCACCGGGGTAGCCCTGCACCGAGCCGACCGGGTAGCCGGCGTTGGCCAGGGCGGCCCAGCCACTGATCTGCTCGCCGAGGGCGCAGCGCACCTCCAGCCGGTCGGCGACGGTGCGGAAGTCGACCACGACGGTCACGCCCTGGTCGGGGGCGCAGGCGCCGGGCACCCAGCGGGTCGGCTCGACGGGCGGTTCGGCGACCGGCGGTGGCGTCAGGGCGACGTAGGCCGGGGCACCGAGGGCGAGCACGGCCCGCCACGTCGGGGTGCGGAAGCGGGTGATGCGGTCGCCGAGGCCGATCCCGCCGGCGTTCACGGCGGTGGTGCGACGCCCGGCGTCCTGGGCGATGGCCCCGACGTCGTAGGCCTGGGTGACGTCGGCGGCGCCGAGCTGGAGGCCGGTGACGTAGGTCGCGGCCAGGTCGGCGGCGGCGGTCTGGCCGGCGGCCCGGAGGGTCTGGGCGAGGAGGCCGACGAAGCCGGTGTCGGTGCCGTTGGTGCCGGCGAAGGAGCCGTCGGCGGCCTGCTGGGCGAGGAGCCAGGCCTCGGCCTCGGCAGCATCGGCGGTCGCCCCGCCGGCGCGGAGGGCCTGGGCGGCGAGGGCGGTGACCTCGAGGCTGCCGCAGGTGGCGCTGGCCCACGTGGCGGGGAAGGAGCCGTTGGCGCACTGGGTCGTGCCGAGGGCCGTGGTGGCGGAGGCCGGGACGCCTTCGGTCGTCCGGGCCAGGGCGAGCAGGGCCCGGGCGTGGAGCGGCACCGAGGTCGAGGGGCTGGTGCCGGCGACCGTCGCCTTGAACCGGCCGTCGTTGGCCCCGCCGTCGCTGATCATCAGCGCCCGGAGGTCGGCGTCGAGGTCACGGCCGCCGACCGCGGTCGGGTCCTCCCCGTAGACCGAGAGGGCCAGGAGCGCCCGGGCCGTGTTCTCCAGGCCGGTCCGCGTCCCGAGGGTGGCGACCAGGTCGGCCTTCACCGACTGGGCGGCGGCGTGCTCGGAGCCGGTCGCGGCCCAGGCGAACAGGGCATCGGTGGCGGTGACCGTGGAGACGACGACCGCGTCGGTGTGCCAACGGTGCTCCTCGGCCAGCCAGCGGCCGGCGGCGGCCGCCGGGCTGGGCGACGCCTCCTGGGCCACGACCGGGGTGGCCGGGGCGCTCGCGGTGACCAGGCCGGCCACGAGGGCCAGCAACAGGGCGACGGCCGTCCGGGCGATGCGACGGGGGTGGGGGTGGGTCACGGGGTCCTCCGGCCGCGACCGCAGCGCGACGCCCGAGCGTCCACGGGACGACGCCCCCGGACCGACCCGGGCTCCGCCCCGCAGACCACGGCGGTGTTGGAGCCTCTGAGCTCCGGGGCGGGTGCTCCGACTCGTCGCGTCGCCAGGGCGACGCGACCTACGGTTGCGGGTCAGTGCCGGACTTCGACCGGCTTCCCCCGCCGAGGGGCTGTCTGTGGCGCCCGGGTCCGTCCCGAGCGGGACCACTGTGCGGGCCGTCCCGGCGTGGGGTCAAACCTGTGGGGGGCCGGTTCTTAGCACTCAAACCGGGGCAGGACTGGCGGTTGCTCCACCGCGACGGGGCGCGCGACGTTGACGCCACCTGGGAACAGGGTGCACCGCGGCCCGTGGCGCAGGCGCTGTCGGGCGCCGTCGACCGCCGCGGGCCGCCGCACCCCATCGCTCAGCCGGCCGCGGCCTCGAGGGCGGGGCGGAGCTCGGCCAGGGCGTAGGGGATCGACAGGGGCGTCGGGGTGTTCAAGGCCGTGGCCAGGGCGAGGTCCATGTCGAGCCAGGCACCGGCCTCGACCGCCGGGAGGTCGGTGAACCCGGGGACGTCGGCGGGGTCGGCGCCGTTGAACAGGACCATCACCAGGTCGGCGTCGAGCAGGTCGATGTTCTCCAGGCTGAGCTTCACCCG
>CAYQGF010000591.1:0-2110 GCA_964416885.1 uncultured Iamiaceae bacterium | reverse complement strand
ACTGGGACTACCGCGCCGGCATGTTCCACAAGGGCATGGGCATGCGCATCGACCTCATGTTGGCCACCGCACCCGTGGCCGACGCCGTCGTCGCCGCCACCAGGGACCGCGACGCCCGCAAGGGCACCAAGCCCAGCGACCACGCACCCCTCTACCTCGACATCGACGGCGTCGCATGAACGATCTCCTCGGCTGCGCCTCGGAGACGAGGACAAGGGCACTGTGCTCGATGGGTCGTCTCGCCTGCGGCTCGTCTCCCGGGCCCAGCGACCATGCGCCCCTCTACCTGGACATCGACCTCGACATCGATCCCGACCCCGGAGGCCCGTCGTGACCGACGACGACACCCGCCCGCCCGACGACACCGTCACCATGCTCTCGCCCCGGGTCACCGCCCAGCGTGACGCCGAGGTGTCGCCGCGCCGTGCTGCCCTGCGCCGCATCGCCGCGGCCAACCGGCTGCTGATCGCCGACATGGTGGGCACCGAGGTCGACCACGACGACCTGGTGCTCGTGGCCGAGGTGCTCGAAGCGCTGGCGTCGCGCTTCCGCCAGGAGCGGCCCCGCAGCATGTACGAGGGCATGGGCGAGGCCGCCCTCGCCGGTGGCGACGTCAGCTCGTTCTTCGACCACAGCCCCATGATCGGCATGGCCAACCCGTTGGCCCCGCCGATCCACCTCGAGCTGGGGGAGAGCTCCGTCGTCGGTCGGGTGACCTTCGGGGCGGTCTACGAGGGGCCGCCGGGGACCGTGCACGGCGGGTTCGTCGCCGCCGCCTTCGACGAGGTCCTGGGCTCGGCCCAGTCGTACTCCGGGGCGCCCGGCATGACCGCTCGGCTGGAGGTCAACTACCGCAAGCCGACGCCGCTCCACACGCCGCTGGAGATCGAGGGCCGCTTCGTCCGCCGGGAGGGCCGCAAGGTGTACACGACCGGCCGGATCGTGGCCGACGGCGTCGTCACGGCCGAGGCCGAGGGCCTCTTCGTGTCGATGGACCCGGAGCGGTTCAAGGCCCTGGCCGAGGGGTTCAACCGTCGGGTGGCCGACGGTGCGCTCGGGGCCGACGACGGCGATCAGCCGGCGAGGTAGGCCTCCACTGCGGGGACCTCGGCGTCGAGGTGCTCCTGGAGGCCCGAGACCAGGGCCCGCTCCACCTGCCCCCCGACGAGCAGGACCTTGACCTTCAGGTCGCCGGTCAGCCGGCGGAGGGTGCCGTCGCCGCTCGCCGTCGCCCGGGTGGTGCCCGAACAGCGGAGCCGGTCGGCGTAGTGGTCCGGGTGGAGCGTGACCTGCACGGTGTGGGCCGCCAGGTCGTGCACCGACTCCTCGACCCAGGTGAGCCGCTCGGGGTCGACGACGGCGGTGACGGCGGGGGAGAGGTCGGCGACGAACGCGTAGCGGATCCGCAGGGTGACCAGGCCGCCGGTCTCGCGACGGTCGAGGACGTCGGGCGGGCCCAGCTTCTCGGTGCCACCGATCGTGTCGTACAGCTCGGCGCTGGCGTAGGCCGCGACGACCTCGTCGACGGGGAAGGCGATCCTCTGGGTCAGGTCGAAGCGCACGGCGCGATCATGGCGTGCGCGCCGCGCCGACGTGGCGGGTCACGACCGCGAGCAGCGCCTCGCCGTGCTCGGCCACGATCAGCGGGCCGAGGCCATCGAGGGCGGTGAGCGCCTCGCGGTCGAGCGGTCGGGCGCGGGCGATCGTGCCCAGGTCGCGGTCGCTCACCACGACCGCCGGCGCGGTGTCGGCCCGCCGGGCGACCTCGGCCCGCCAGGCGCGCAGCGCGTCGAGCAGCTCCCGGTCCAGGTCCCCGGCGGTGGTGCCCGCCAACGCCTCGCGCGCCTGCACGAGCCCACCCTCGGGGTCGACCCGCGCCCGCGCCTCCAGGTCGGCCGTGGCCCGGACGAGAGCGTCGACGTAGCGGGACGGGCGCCGGGCCACCGGGGCGTCGCGGATCGTCCGGGTCGCCGCCCACGACAACCGGACGACCTGCTCGGCCCGGGTGATCGCCACGTGCAGGAGCCGCCGCTCCTCGGCCTCGGCCTCGGCGGACCGGGCGTAGGCGATCGGCACGAAGCCCTCCTCCAGCCCGGCGACGTGCACGATC
>CAYQGF010000590.1:0-2111 GCA_964416885.1 uncultured Iamiaceae bacterium | reverse complement strand
CCGGCGGCGCCGGTCTGGAGGGTGCCGCCGTCGGTGAACTGCACGTGGGCGATGTCGGGGTGGAAGCCGAAGAACCGGACGTTGGGGACGTAGAGGATCGTCGGGGGCCGGTGGCCGTCACCGATGATCCGGTCGTGGAGGGGGCGGGAGATGTTGTTCACCCACACGTCAGCGCCGGCGAGGGCCTCCCGGGTGGCGACCTCCGAGGCCGGGTCCTCCGGGAAGTAGGCCACCGGCTCGACGGTGTCGTCGGGGAGCATGGCGGCGAGGGTCGCCGACAGCGCCCCGATCTGGCAGTTCCCCGACACCACGATGCGACGACCCATACCGGCGAGGGTACCGGTGATCAGATTCCCCGCCGGTGAGGGGGATCTGATCACCGGTTCGGGTGGGGGCGGCGGCGGGAGGGTCAGGCGCCGCCGCCCGCGGTGACGATGTCGGTGCGGACCCGCTCGACCGCGGTCTGGAGCTGGCCGAGCTGGTCGAGGGCCTCGTGGAGCTGGGTGCGGGTGGCGGGCCAGCCGGTGCGGAACGTGCCGGCGTGGGCGCCGTCCCACACGTTGGGCTCCGACAGGGTGTCGCCCTGCATGATCAGGTCGCGGATGTCGTCGGCGAGCTGGCCGCCGATGATCGTGCCCATGCGGCTCGACGCCTGCTCGGCCTCCGGCGTGGTGAGGACTCGTCCACTCATCGGTGTCTCCTTGTCTCGGGTCGGCCGGCGGGGCGCCGGCGCGCACCCCCATCTACCCTCGATGCATTTCATGCAACCCTGTGCGTCGGGGGCGGCTGGGCCACCTGCACCAGGTCGATGTCGCCGCCGCTGCACAGGTAGCCCCGGCCCGGCCCCATGGCGGCGGTGGCGCGGCGGGGGAGCCGGACCGAGAGCAGGTCGCCGTCGATGTCGACGTCGGGCTGGAGCAGCAGCCCGGCCCGGCTCTGGCGGAGGGTGCGGGCCCAGTGGGTGTAGAGGCCCCGGAGGGCGTCGGCCCGGCCGGCGGCCAGCACGACGACATCGGGGCGGGCCAGCACCGCTGGCAGGGCGTGCCCGTCGGGGTCGACGGCCTCGGCGTCGTCGACCAGCAGGAGCACCGGCCCGCCCGGCCTCACGCCGAGGGCCGGGCCGAGCGCGCCCAGGTCGTCGGGCCGGACGACGGGGCCGAGCGACCCGTCGGCGCCCAGCCAGGAGCGGTGCCCGGCTACGACCACGGTGCGCCATCCGGCGTCGCCCACCAGGCGGCCGGCGACGGCCAGGGCGGTGGTGCGGCCCGACCGGGCCGGCCCGGCGACCAGGCCGTGCTCGCCCTCGTACAGCGTGAGCCCGACCGGGGCGAGGGTCTGCTCGCCGATGCCGACCGGGATGCGCCGGGGCGAGCCGGCCAGGTCGACGTGGGCGGCGAGCGCACCGGCGTCGACCCGGTGGGGCAGGGCGCCGACCGCCGCCGGGCGCCGGGCCGGTGCGCCCCAGAGCCCGGCGACCTCGGCCAGCTCGGCCTCGATGCCACCGGCGGGCCGGGCGACCTGCACCTCCAGGTGGTGGGCGACGTCGAGGGCCCGCCCCGGGACGAACGTGGGCAGGTCGGCGGTCCGGAACCCGCTCTGGCCGTAGTCGAGGTCGTCGCCCAGGGCGAACAGGAACTGCTGGCGGACCACGGCTCGCAGCGGGCCGGGCAGGGCGGCGGGCCGGTCGGCGGTGACGGCCACGTGGATGCCCAGCTCCGGCCCGTCGGTGAAGACCCGGGCGAAGCCGTCGAGCACCGGGCTGATCGCCTCGTCCCACTCGGTCCGGAAGGGGCCCACGCCGTCGAGGAGCACCAGGAGCCGGGGCTCGCTGACGCGCGTCGACCGCAGGCCCCGGCGTCGGTCGACCTCGGCCCGCAGCCAGGCGACCAGCCGGGCCTGGCGCTCCCGGTCGTTGGCCCCGACGACGGCGCCGGTGTGGGGGAGCGCGGCAAGGGCGTCGAGCGCGCCGGTGCCATAGTCGATCCCGTAGACGTGGAGGTCGTCGGGGCCGGTCGCTCGGGCTGCGGTGGCGGCCAGGGTGAGCAGCGTCGTGGTCGTGCCCGAGCCGGGCAGCCCGGCGAGCAGGAGGTTGCCGGTCTCCGGCGTCCAGC
>CAYQGF010000589.1:0-2116 GCA_964416885.1 uncultured Iamiaceae bacterium | reverse complement strand
CGCGAGCTCGACATGATGGAGGCCCTCCAGGCCCTGGCCGCGGACCGCGGCATCACCCTCGACACCCTGATGGGCGCCCTCGCCGACGCCATGGAGATGGCCTACGCCAAGATGCCGGGGGCCAAGGACTACGCCTGGGTCACCATCGACCCCGACACCTTCGACATCCGGGTCTGGAGCCAGGACCTCGACGAGGACGGCGAGCCCTTCGGCGACGTCATCGACGTGACCCCGCCCGACTTCGGCCGCATCGCCGCCCAGACCGCCCGCCAGGTGATGAACCAGCGCCTGCGCGAGGTCGACCGCGAGATGAAGTACGAGGAGTACTCCGGCCGCGAGGGCGACATCGTCACCGGCATCATCCAGCAGGGCGACTCCCGCTACACGCTGCTGGAGCTCAACCGGGGCGTCGAGGCCCTCCTGCCCCAGGCCGAGCAGGTCCCCCACGAGCGGCCCCAGGCCAACAGCCGGCTCAAGGCCTACATCGTCGAGGTCCGCAAGACGGCGAAGGGCCCCCAGATCGTCGTCAGCCGCACCCACCCGGGCCTGATCAAGCGGCTCTTCGAGATGGAGGTGCCGGAGATCGCCGAGGGCATCGTCGAGCTCAAGGCCTGCGCCCGCGAGCCCGGTCACCGCACCAAGATCGCGGTCTGGTCCAACGACAGCAACGTCGACCCCGTCGGCGCCTGCGTGGGGGCCCGGGGCGCCCGCGTCCGCATGGTCGTCAACGAGCTCAACGGCGAGAAGATCGACATCGTCCCCTTCACCGACGTGCCCGAGGACCTGGTCGCCAAGGCGCTGGCCCCGGCCAAGGTGAAGGAGGTCCGGCTCGACTACGACACCGGCACCGCCACGGTCATCGTCCCCGACTTCCAGCTCTCGCTGGCGATCGGCAAGGAGGGCCAGAACGCCCGCCTCGCCGCCCGGCTGTCGGGCTGGCGGGTCGACATCAAGAGCGAGACCCAACTGGCCGAGGAGGAGGCCTACGCCAACCAGGACTGGGCCGAGGGCGAGTGGGTCACCAACGACGCCGGCGAGCAGGTGTGGCAGCCGGCCGACGGGAGCGAGGCGCTCTCGGCCGAGGCCTGGGCCGAGGCGACCGAGCAGATCGAGGCCGAGGCCGCCGCAGCCGGCGAGGGTGACGAGGAGGTCAGCGTCGACCCCGCGGTCAGCGGGGACGAGTCGACGGTCACCGACGAGGCCGCGGCCGACGCCGACGTCGAGGCGGCCACCGAGGACGGCGGCGACGTCGACGAGGAGCCGACCCCCGAGGCGGCCATCGCGGCCGGCGACCTGCCCACCGATGCCACGACGGATGCCGACGAGGGCGACGACGCCTGAGCGGGCGCCCGGTCCGGCGTCGTCCCGGACCGGGCCGCAGCGGACGTGCATCGGTTGCCGGGCCACGACCTCGGCGTCCGAGCTGGTGCGGGTGACCCGGCGCGCCGATGGGTCCCTGGGGGCCGGGCCCGGGCCGGGGCGCGGGGCCTGGCTCCACCGCGAGGCGGCGTGCGTCGACCTGGCGGTCCGCCGCAAGGCGTTCGGCCGGGCGCTGCGTGGACCGGTGGGCGACGATGCCGTCGACCGGCTCCGGGTGGCATTGGGCCTCTGACCGGGCACACTGGGGCACCCTGTCCGGGCCGAGGTGCCCGGGCGACCACCACCGCGACGTCCTGACGCCCCGGGCGCGGTCCGATCCGTTCGTCGGTCGTCCCCCGGGTGCGCGAGGATGGAAGACCCGTGCGTCCCTGAGCGGGACACGACCACCGAAGGGCTGGCAGCACTTGCCGAAGAAGATCCGCGTCCACGAGCTCGCCAAGGAGCTTGGCCTCACCAACAAGGAGGCCCTCGACCTCTGCGTCGGCCTGGGCATGGACGTCAAGACCCACTCCTCGGGGGTCGAGGAGGCGCAGGCCGATCGGGCCCGCCGCAAGGCGCACCGCGAGGGGATGGTGCGCGACGAGCAGCCCGAGGAGCCCAAGCCCGCCAAGAAGGCCCCGGCCAAGAAGGCCGCGGCCGCCAAGACGGCCGAGCCCGCCCCCGCCGCGCCCGCCGAGGTCGAGACGCCGCCGGCCCCGCCCGGGGCCGGCGCGGCGGGCGCCTCGGCCACGGGCGG
>CAYQGF010000588.1:0-2118 GCA_964416885.1 uncultured Iamiaceae bacterium | reverse complement strand
ACCTACAACTTCCTGCCCTTCGCCCTGCTGCCGATCTACGTCAGCCTGGAGAAGATCCCGACCAGCCTGTTCGACGCGGCGGACGACCTCTACTCACCGTTCGCCAGCACGTTCCGCCGGGTGATCTTCCCGATGTCGCTGCCGGGCGTGTTCGCCGGGACGCTGCTCACCTTCATCCCGGCCTCGGGCGACTTCATCAACCAGCACCTGCTCGGGTCGCCCAACAAGCCGGTGATCGGCGGGGTCATCCAGACCCGCTTCCTCCAGGCCGGCGACTTCCCCACCGCGGCGGCGATCAGCCTGGTCCTGATGGTGATCATCACGGTGATGGTGTTGATATACGCCCGCTTCCTCGGCACGGAGGACCTGGTCTGATGGCGGCGCCGACGATGACCGAGGTGCCGGTCCCCGCGCCGTCGCAGACGGCCTGGCCCCGGTGGTTCAAGCCCGGGACGGTGCTCCTGTGGATCGTGTCGATCGGGGTGCTCGTCTACCTGTTCATCCCGCTGGTCACCATCGCGGTGTTCACGTTCAACGACCCGTCGGGGAAGTTCAACACCCGGTGGGAGGGCTTCACCCTCGACAACTGGGCGCACCCGTTCGCCCAGCGGGCCTTCACCGATGCCCTGATCGAGAGCATCAGGGTGGCCGCGGTGGCCTGCACCCTCGCCACCGTGCTCGGCAGCCTGATCGCCCTGGCCCTCGGGCGCTACCGGATGCACGGCAGCGCGGCCATCAACCTGCTGATCGTCCTCCCCCTCACGACGCCCGAGATCGTCATGGGCGCCTCGCTGTTCACCCTCTTCTTCAACCTGGGGGCGACCCGGGGCTTCTGGACCGTCGTCATCGCCCACACGCTGTTCTGCCTCAGTTTCGTGGCCATGACGGTGAAGGCCCGGACCCGGGGCATGGACTGGTCGTTGGAGGACGCGGCGCTGGACCTCGGGTCGTCACCGATGCGCACGTTCTGGCGGGTCACGTTCCCCGGGATCCTCCCCGGCGTGGCCGGGGCCTTCCTGCTGTCGTTGGCGCTGTCGATCGACGACTACATCATCACGTCGTTCGTGGCCGGCCCGACGGTGACGTTCCCCCGCCGGGTGTTCGACTCGGCCCGCATCGCCCTGCCCCCGCAGGTCCACGTGCTGGCCACGATCATCATGATGGTCGCCATCGGCATCATCGTGGCCAGCACCCTCACCGCGAACCGCCGGGAGGCCCTCGTCGCCAGCCCGGTGTCGACCGAGTGGTCCCCCAAGTCCCGACGGACCGCCGGCCTGCTCGGGTGCTTCTTCGGCGGGCTCGGCGTGCACAGCTTCTACCTGGGCAAGCCGGGCCGGGGCGTGGCGCAGATCGTCGTCTCGATCCTCACCGCCGGCCTCGGGAGCCTCTGGGGCCAGGCCGAGGGCGTGTTCATCCTGTTCGGCCGGAAGACGCAGGACGGCAAGGGCCGATGGTTGAGGGACTGATGGTCGAGGGACTGATGGTCGAGGGACCGATGGGAGCGATGTCATGAAGGTGCTCGTGATCGGGAGCGGCGGGGTCGGCTCCGCCTTCGCCCAGATCGCCCGCCGGCGGCCGACCTTCGAGGCGGTCGTGATGGCCGACCTCGACATCGGTCGGGCGCGCGCCGCGGCCGACGGCACCGGCGACGACCGCTTCTCGGCCGTCGCCCTCGACGCCAGCGACCGGGCCGCGGTGGCGGCCTGCATCGAGGCCTCCGGGTGCGATGCCGTGCTCAACGCCGCCGACCCCCGCTTCGTCATGCCGATCTTCGACGGGGCCTTCGACGCCGGCGTCACCTACCTCGACATGGCGATGTCGCTGTCGAAGGCTCACCCCGAGGAGCCGCACTCGTTGACCGGCGTCAAGCTGGGCGACGAGCAGTTCGCCGCCGCGGCGGCATGGGAGGAGCGGGGCCTGCTGGCCCTGGTCGGGGTGGGCGTCGAGCCCGGGCTGTCCGACGTCTTCGCCCGCTACGCCGCCGATGAGCTGTTCACCACCGTCGACGAGGTCGGGGTGCGCGACGGCGCCGACCTGGTGGTCGAGGGCTACGACTTCGCCCCGACCTTCTCGATCTGGACCACGATCGAGGAGTGCCTCAACCCGCCGGTCATCTGG
>CAYQGF010000587.1:0-2120 GCA_964416885.1 uncultured Iamiaceae bacterium | reverse complement strand
GGCCCACGCCCTGGGTGCCCACCCGCTCGCGTTCCGCCCCTCACCGGTGGTCGACCTGGCCGACGGCGCCGACGCCTGGGCCGAGCGCCACGCCGGCTCCGGGCGGCTGCGCACGGTCCGCAAGAGCGGCCGATGGCTGCGGCGCCGCCACGACGTGACGGTCGAGCTCCACAGCCCCGTCCCGGACGACCTGACCACCCTGCTGCGCTGGAAGTCGGACCAGTACCGCCGGACCGGCCGTCGGGACCTGTTCTCACGACCCCCGGTCATCGCCCTGGTCGAGGAGCTCGTCGCCACCCACACCGACGGCTTCCGGGCCCACCTGACCGCGCTGAGGATCGACGGCGAGCCCGCCGCCTTCGGCCTCATGCTGCGCTCCGGCGGCGTCATGGCCTGCTGGGTCACCGCCTACGACCGTCGCTTCGCCCGCCACGGTCCCGGCATGGTGCTCCTGACCGAGACGTTCCCGCTCGCCGCCGACGACGGCGTGACCCTGCTCGACATGGGCGTCGGCGACCAGGACTACAAGGAGGCGGTCCAGGACCGCACCCTGCCGATGGCGATCGGGGCGGTCCACGGCCGGGGGCCGGCCTCGCTCCTCTACCGGGCCCGCACCGCGCCGCCCCGGATGGCCACCGACTTCGTGCTCGCCCATCCCCGCCTGCGGGCCGCGGTGCGGGACGGCCTCAACCGGGCCGGCGCCCTCCGTCAGCGGGCCACGACCCGCGCCGACCGCTATCGGAGGACGAAGACCACGGCGTCGTCGGAGTCGTAGAGGGTCCTGAACCGGGGGTCGTCGCGCAGGGCCTGTTCCACTGCGGCCAGCGCCCCGACCGGGAGGGTGCCGGTGGCCTCGGCCTCCTCCCGTTGCGATCGGGTGAGCAGCACGTAGGCATTTGCGTAGGTCGGGTCGTCGAGCCAGGCCACCAGCTCGTCGGCCGGGTCGGCGAGCACGGCGTCACGCGAGGCCGGCGGCTCCTCGGCGATCGGGACGTAGGTCAGCTTCTCGTAGTCGGCGAACTGCACCGGGTAGTTGCCGGTGGCGGTGACGAGGAGCGACCCCGGGGCGGCGTCGGTCTGCACCAGGTCGACGGCGGCGATCTCGTCCTCGCTGAACCGGTACCACTGGTCCTTGCCGAAGTAGCCGAAGGCGAACCCGCTGAGCAGCACCGCGGCCACGACGACGACGGCCGTCGCCCGCCGGGTCCGCCGGGCCGCCGACGGCGGCAGCACCGCCCGGGTCCCCCAGACGCCGTCGGCGGCCAGCCAGGCCAGGAAGGGCAGGGCGAACAGGTAGGTGCGGAAGACGATCTCGCCGTCGAAGCTGCTGGCCAGCACCATCAGGACCGGTGACGCCGCCAGGGCGACGGCCTCGACCCGCACCCGCCGCGACCACAGTTGGCGCACGATCGCCAGCCCGGCCAGCAGGGCGATGGCGGCCACGGTGACGCGGCCCATGGTCGACACCAGTTGCTGGTGGGCCGAGAGCTGGTGGGCGTCGACCAGGTTGGCCCCGGCGTTGTCGACCGGCCGCCCCACGTTGCCCACCAGGACGCGCAGGTTCCCGAGCACGAAGGTGCGGGCACCGGTGACGGCCCAAGCGGCGGCCACGACCATCGCGGCCACGAGCGGCCACCCGGTCCGGGCCCGTCGGGTGACCAGCAGCGCAGCCAGCGCCACCGCGACCATGAACGGGGTGACCTGGTGGCTGCTGGCGATCGCCACGAGCAGGGCGACGATCAGCGCCGCGGTCCATCCCCGGGGCCAGGGCGCGACGGCCGGGACGTCGGCCTCCCAGCGCCGGCGGCCGTCGGCCCGGGGCAGGCGGGCCAGCACCACCCCGATGAGCACCAGGTAGAGGAGGAAGGCCTCCGACTGGGGTGAGAAGTAGTCCTGGCCGACCCAGTTGGCGGTCATGGTGAAGAGCACCGCCGTCCAGGTGACCCGCCGGTCGGTGCCGAGGGCCCGGAAGAGGAACAGCAGCACCGGGATCGTCGCCAGCTCGATGGCGAGCGGCCACCAGCGCAGGACCCGGGTGGGGTCCTCGACGCCGGCGAGGTCGAGCACGGCCGCCACCTGGGTGAAGAACCCGGGCCAGTTGTGGTACACGTCGAGCGTGG
>CAYQGF010000586.1:0-2126 GCA_964416885.1 uncultured Iamiaceae bacterium | reverse complement strand
ACATCCCCCTGGGGACGGCCTACGGCGTGTGGGTCGGCATCGGGGCGGTGGGCGCCGCCGTGGTCGGCATCGTCCTCCACGGCGACCCGGCCGGCCCGGCCCGCATCGGGTTCCTGGCTCTGCTGGTGGTGGCGATCGTCGGCCTCAAGGTCACGGGCGGCGCCCACTGACCGCGGGCCGACCCGCTCCGGCTCAGCAGCCGGTGACGGTCTCGACGCCCTCGTCGTTGGTCAGCAGCCGCTGGAGGGTGTCGACCGGGACGATCAGCGACCTCTCCGTCGCGACCTCGATGGCGTAGACGACCCCGATCACCTCGTTGCGCTCGTCGACCGCCGGACCGCCCGAGTTGCCGGGGTGGATCTCGACGTCGGAGCGGATGACCTTCGACAGGTTCCCCAGCTCGGGGTCGGCGACGTAGTCCTGGACCACGCCCGCGGTCTCGGTGAGCCGTCCGCCCTCCGGGAACCCGAAGACCCGCACGGCCTCGCCCGGCTCCGGGTTGGTCGGGGCCAGGGTGGCGTGGGGCCGATCGGCCCCCATGACGTCGGCCATGTCGGCGGTGAGGCGGACGACGGCCAGGTCGGCCAGGAGGCCCTGGTTGGCCACGGCGACGGTGAGGCTCTCGCCATCGGAGGTCTCGACCTCCAGCGTGTCGGCCCCCTCGACCACGTGCCGGTTGGTGACGATGGTGCTGTCGTCGATCAGGAACCCGGAGCCGACCCCGAGGCCCTCGCAGGTCTGGGACCGGATCCGCACCGTGTACTCGCCGGGGTCGACCTCGACCGGCGCGTCGATGGCCGACGTGTCGACCCCGGGGCCGTCGGGCGGGTCGACGCAGGCGGTGGCCAGCCCGAGCACGACGACCAGCGCCGTCGCGACGACGCGGGTCGTCGGGGCGCGGCGCTCAGATGCCGAGGGCATCGATCTGCCGTTCCAGGTCCCGGGCTCGGCCCAGGGCGTCGGCGCACACCGCGTTGACGGTGTTGGTGCGGGCCCGGAGGTCCACCAGGTCCGGCTGCGGGTCGCCGAGGGCGGCGATGAGGTCGTTGGCGAGGTCCGCGGTGCGGTTCTGGCAGTCCGACAGGGCATCGGTGACCGCGGGGGCCTGGGCCACGACCTCGGCCAGGATCCGGTTGCGGTCGGTCTCCCCCGCGCTCTGGTTGGCCAGGTCGCGCAACCGCTCCTGGGCGGCGACGAGGTCGGCCTCGGTGGCCTCGACACGGTCGAGGGCGGTCCGCAGGTCGGCCTCGGCTGCCTCGGCCCGGTCGCGCCACTTCTCCGCGCTCGACCGGTTCACGAGGCCCCAGGCGGTGGTGCCGGCCAGGGCGCCGACGACGACGAGCACCGCCAGGGCCCGACCGAGCACCCGTCCGGTCCGTCGCGGCGGGACCGGGCCCGCCGCCGCAGCCGGGACGGCCCACGGGCCGGCGGGCGTCGGGACCGCGCCGGGCGGAGGGGGCTGGTACCCCGGCGGCGGCCCCGGGTTGGGCCCCGGCGGGAGCGGGGCCCCACCGGTCGGGACGCCCGCCACCCGCGTCGGGTCGTCCCCGCCGGTCGACGGGGCCCCGCGGTGCTCCGGGGGCGGGAGGGCGGGGCCGGGGCCGGCGGGGCCGAGGGCGGGGATGGCCTGGGTGGCGTCGTGGTCGCCGGGGCGGCCCGGCGGCTGGGGCGGGTGGGTCATGGCTCCGATCACCGTCCTGGGCCCGACCGGTCGGGCCGCCCTCAGTCTGGCCGGCCCCGGTGGTCCTCGGCAGCCGGAGCGCCTGGGCCCCCACCCCGAGCCGTCCCGCCCGGCCCGACGCGAGGGGCCACCGACGCCCACCCCCGGGCCCGCCGGCCCGACGCCACCTCACCGGCCCGACGAGGCGCGCTCGAAATGTGGCGAACAGATCACTCTTCGCGTTGATCCGAGGGCGTATCCTGAGGGCCCCGGCCGACCCGAAGGAGCACCTTGGCCGTGCCCGCCACCCCGCCGTCGGACGCCGCCGACGCGTCCGAACGTCGCCTGCACAAGCTCGTCGGGCACGGCAACGACGTCATCGTCGTGGTCGCCCCCGACGGGCGGGTCCGCTGGGCAGCCCGACCAGGGCCTCGGGGGTGAAGCCCATCACCGCCTCGACCGATGG
>CAYQGF010000585.1:0-2136 GCA_964416885.1 uncultured Iamiaceae bacterium | reverse complement strand
GGGGGGACCCCTCGGGCTCCCCAGCGGCTGCGCCGGGCCACAAGCTGGTTGTCTGCGACCGCGCTGGCGCCGGGCCGCGGGTTGGTTGCCTGCGATCGTGCTCGCGCCGGGCCGCGGGTTGGTTGTCTGCGATCGCGCTGGCGCCGGGCTGCGGGTTGGTTGCCTGCGATCGCGCTGGCGCCGGGCTGCGGGTTGGTTGCCTGCGACCGCGCTCGCGCCGGGGGCGGGTGGAGGTCCCCGTCGGTTGGGACGCGGGTCGGTCGGGGGGTCCGTCGCGGCATGATGCGGGGGTGAGCGAGCTCCCCGTCGACGGGTCGACCGCCGAGCTGGCGCGGGTCTTGGGTGAGGCGGCGGGGGGGCGGGAGGCGCCGACCAAGGGCCAGCTCAAGCGGATCGCCACCCTCGCCGGCCGCTCGGCCAAGATGGCCGGCACCAAGGCGGTGGCGTCGGGACGCTGGCTCTCGGAGGTGGCGGTCGACGTGCCGAGCCACCTCCCGTTGCGCGACCTCGGCACCCTCCGCACCCACCACGACGGGATGGTCGGGCCGTACCTGGCGCGCAACCTGGTCCGCAACGCCAGCCTGGCCGCCGGTGCGGTCGGGGCGTCGACCGGGGCCCTGGCCGCGGCGTCGACCACCAACCCGGCCGGTTGGGCATCGCTGCCGGCCGAGCTGCTGGTCGAGACGCTCGTCGTCGTGGGCATCGAGATGAAGCTCGCGGGCGAGCTCCACGAGGCGGCCGGGTACGCCGTGGCCCACGACCTCCGGGCCCACGGCCCCCTGCTGGCCAAGGCGTGGGCCGAGGTGCGCGGCATCGAGCCGAGCGACCTGGTGCGCCTGGCCCGGCCCGGGCCGGGCCGGGCCGGGTTCGCGGCCCAGACCGCGTCGGAGCTCCTCGGTCGGTCGGCCCGGGACCAGCTCGCCCTCCAGATCCGCCGCCGGCTGATGCGACGGGCCGGTCGCAACACGATGACCCTCGTGCCGCTGATGGCCGGGGCCGTCGCCGGGGGCGAGCTCAACCGCCGGGCCACCCGTCGCTTCGGGCTGACCGTGGCCACGACGCTCGGCATCCCGCCGCCGTGACGGACAGGGGCTGCGCCGACGCCCCCGACGCCCCCGCGCCCGGTCCCATGGCTGGGCCCCGCCCGCCGGTCGACCCCGGGCCGGCGCGCTGGTCCTTCGGGTCGCCGGTCGACGCCGACCCCGAGGGGCCGGTCGCCATCGGCGCCGACCTCGACCCCGCCACCGTGCTCGCCGCGTACCGGGCCGGCATCTTCCCCATGCCGGTCCACCGGGGCCGCACCCTCGCCTGGTGGTCGCCCGACCCGCGGGGCGTGATCCCGCTCGACGGGCTCCGGGTCAGCACCTCGCTGCGGAAGGCCACCCGCCGCCACACGACCACCGTCGACGCCGCCTTCGACGTCGTGCTGGCCAGTTGCGCCGACCCCCGACGTCCCGGGGGATGGATCACCCGCGGGATCAAGAAGGCGTACACCCGCCTCCACGAGCTCGGATGGGCCCACAGCGTCGAGGCCTGGGCCCCCGACGGCCGCCTCGCCGGCGGGCTGTACGGGATCGCCATCGGCGGCGCCTTCTTCGGCGAGTCGATGTTCCATCGCTCCACCGACGGGTCGAAGGTCGCCCTGGTCGGCCTGGTCGACCGGCTCCAGCAGGGTGGGGCGCGCCTCCTCGACGTCCAGTGGACCACCCCCCACCTGGTCTCCCTCGGCGCCGTGGACGTCCCGCGCGCCACCTACCTGGGGCTCCTCGCCGAGGCCTTGGCCCTCCCCGAGCCCCCGACCCTGCTCGTGGCCGACCAGCCCCCACGCTGACGCCCCCGTCGGGTTGCGTACTCACCACTCATGTGCGGGCCCCGGGGCCTGCGTACCGTCGGCAGCACACCGGGAACCTCCGGAGACGGACCGCTCGGCGCCTCGTGCGGGAGGCGCCGAGCGGCCCCTCGGTGCCGGCCCGGGCCCGGCCCGACCGGGCCGCGAGGGCCCACCGGGGGCGACCACCCGACGGGAAGGCCGACCACGCGGCGTGGCGCCTGCCATGATGCGGGGTGACGGTCGTCCATTTGCCGCGCCAGGGAGCAGCATGACCCAGCACCTCGTCTCCGACCCCGCCACCGGAC
>CAYQGF010000584.1:0-2140 GCA_964416885.1 uncultured Iamiaceae bacterium | reverse complement strand
TCGGCCTTCTTGCCCTTGCGGGCGCCGTAGCGCCGCTCGAACCGGTCGATGCGACCACCGGTGTCCACCAGCTTCTGCTTGCCGGTGTAGAAGGGGTGGCACTCGTTGCACAGCTCGACCCGCAGCGAGTCGAGGGTGCTCCGGGTGGTGAAGGTGTTCCCGCACGAGCAGGACACCGACGCCTCGGTGTAGGTCGGATGGATGTCGGTCTTCATGGCTGTCTCCAGTTCTCGTCTCTGTGGCCCCGGTCCCGAGCGGGGCTCCGACGAAGGCCTTCCATCATGCTCCAACCGGAGCGCATTCCCACCACCCACGCGCACTCGGTGTCAGACACCAAGTGCGCGTGCCGGTCAGCTGGTGGCCTTGGCCTTGCCGACCTCGGCCAGGAACTCGGCGTTGGTCTTGAAGGTCTTGAGCCGATCGAGGAGCAGCTCCAGGCCCCGCACCTCGGGGTCGGTGTCACCCTGCTTGAGGGCGTCGTCCTTGACCGCGCCCAGCACCCGGCGGAGGGTGTCGACCTGGGCGACCTGGCGCCGCTCGAACAGCAGCTCCTCGTGGCGGGTCGAGCTGGCGTCGACGTCGATGGCCGGGAAGACCCGCCGCTCGGCCAGGCGTCGGCTGAGCCGCAGCTCCATGTTCCCGGTGCCCTTGAACTCCTCGAAGATGTGCTCGTCCATGCGAGACCCGGTCTCGACCAGGGCCGTGGCCAAGATGGTGAGCGAGCCGCCCTCCTCGGCGTTGCGGGCCGCCCCGAAGAACTTCTTCGGCGGGTAGATGGCAGCGGCGTCGATGCCCCCGGACATGATCCGCCCGCTCGGCGGGGCGGCCAGGTTGTAGGCCCGGGTGAGGCGGGTGATGCCGTCGAGCACGACCACGACGTCGCGGCCCTCCTCGACCATCCGCTTGGCCTTCTCGACCACCAGCTCGGCCACGTGGACGTGCTCCTCGCTGGGCCGGTCGAAGGTCGACGCCGCCACCTCGCCGTGGATGAGCCACCGCCGCATGTCGGTGACCTCCTCGGGCCGCTCGTCGACCAGCAGCACGATGACGGCGACGTCGGGGCTGTTGAGCTCGATGGCCCGGACGATCTCCTTGACGATCGTGGTCTTGCCGGCCTTCGGCGGAGCCACGATCAGGCCCCGCTGGCCCTTCCCGATCGGGGCCAGGAGGTCGATGATGCGGGTGGTCATGGTGCCGGCCGCCCCTTCGGTCTCCAGGCGGAGCCGCTCGTCGGGGAACAGCGGGGTGAGGTCCTCGAAGCGCCGCCGGTCCCGGGCGGCATCGGGGGCCTTGTCGTTGACGGCGTCGATCTGGAGCAGCGCCGGGTTCTTCTCGTTGCGCGACGCCGGGCGGCTCTTGCCCTTGACCTTGTCGCCCTTGCGGAGGCCGAACTGGCGGACCTGCTTGACCGAGACGTAGACGTCCTCCGACGACGGCAGGTAGCCCCGCAGGCGGAGGAAGCCGTAGCCGTCGTCGCGCAGGTCGAGGATGCCCTCGACGTCGACCGGCTCGCTGTCGGGCGCCTGGTCGGGCTGGCCGTCGCGGCCCCGGCCCCGCCGGCGCCGCCGCCGGTTGCCGTCCTCCGGCTCGTCACCCTCTCCGTCCTGGTTCTGGTTCTGGTTCGGGTTCTGGTTGCCCTGGTCCTGGTCGCCACCCCGACCCTGGTTCTGGTTCTGGTTGCCGCGACCCTGGCTGCCCTGGTCCTGGCCCCCGCCCCGGCCCTGGTTGCCGCGACCCTGGTTGCCCTGGTCCTGGCCTCCGGCCGGCGCGCCCCCCTGGTCCTTGGCCCCCTGGTCCCGGCCGCGGCCCTGGTCACCCTGGCCGCGGTCACGGCCGCCTCGGCCACCGCGTCCCGAGACGGGCTCCTCCGGTGCCCGGTCGGCGGTGCCCGGCTCGGACGCAGCCTCGACCTCGGGCGCCTCGTCGACCGGGGCCGGAGCGGGGGCCGGCTCGTCGGTCTGGGCGCCCTTCGAGGCGGTCTCGTCGACCGAGGCGGTCTCGTCGGCACCGTCGGCCGGAGCTCCCACATCCTCGACCGGATCGGCCGCGGTGACGCCCGCCAGGGTCAGGATCAGGTCGATGATGTCGGCCTTCTTGGCCCGGGCCGGGGGCTTCTTGCCCAGCGACTCGGCGATGGCGG
>CAYQGF010000583.1:0-2141 GCA_964416885.1 uncultured Iamiaceae bacterium | reverse complement strand
GAACTCGCCCTGGAGGGTGGTGAAGAAGATCTCGTCCCCCTCGACCAGGTCGTCGGCGTCGTGGAGCGGCGCCCCGTAGGTGGTGCGGTGGCCGGCGACGGCGGCGTTGCCGGCCTGCCCCGGCAACGGTGTGCCGGGGTAGTGGGCCGCGCCCCGCTTGAGCTGGTCGGTGCCGGTGCCCTCGACCACGTAGTACGGCGTGTTCCGGCCGATCGCCGGGATCGTGAAGTAGCCGATCGCCTCGCCGACGCCGGGGGGCGCGACGGTGGGCGCCACCTCGACCGGCTGGGTGGCCGTCGGCCCGGTCGGGGCGGTGGTGGTGGGCGTCGCCTCGGTGGTCGTGGTGTCGACCTGCTCGGCCCGGGCCGCGAACTCGTCGCTGAGCTGGCCCTGGGACCGTTGGGTCTGGAGGTTGGTGCCCCAGAGCTGATAGGCGACCAGGAGCAGGATCACCGTGCCGCTGGTCATCATCAGCCGTCCGACGGCGCCGACGACCCGGGCGACCCGGTGCCGGCTCGGCCGGGGGGCCGCGCCAGCGGCGCGTCCCTCCTCCGGAGCGTCGCCCGGCCCGTCCTCCCCGACCGCAGGGCTCGACGTCAGCACCCGCAGCAGGGTAGTGGTGCCGGGCGCCGCTCCCTTGTCGGGCGGGCCGCGGTCCCTTGTCCGGGCGACCGGCCCCGCGCCTAACGTCGCTGCGCCATGGAGCCCGTCGTCGACCTCCGCGGCGCGGTGGCGCTCGTCGGCCGGTTCCCGGCCCTCGCCGGGGCCGACCTGGAGGTCGGTCGGGGCGAGGTCGTCCTGCTCCAGGGGCCCAACGGTGCCGGGAAGACGACCTTGCTGCGGTGCTGCGCCGGGCTGGTGCCGGTGGTCGACGGTGTCGCCCGGGTGCTCGGCCACGACCTGCGGTCCGACCGGCGCCGGGTGCGTCACCGGGTCGCCCTGCTGGCCCACGCCACCGGGCTGTACGACGACCTGACGGTCGAGGCCAACGTCCGCTTCTGGGCCGCGGCGACCGGGGCCGAGGGTCGGGACGTCGATGCCGCCCTCGGGCGCCTGGGCCTCGACGGCCGGTTGCGGGACGTGCCGGTGGCCAAGCTGTCGGCCGGCCAGCGGCGCCGGACGTCGCTCGCCGTCCTCGTCGCCCGCCGGCCCGAGCTGTGGCTGCTCGACGAGCCCCACGCCGGCCTCGACCAGGCCGGGCGGGACCTGGTCGACGGGCTGGTGCGGGACGCCGCGGCCGCCGGAGCCACCGTCCTGCTGTCGTCCCACGAACTGGAGCGGGCGCGGGGCATCGCCGACCGGCAGGTCGAGGTCGTCGGCGGCATGGTGCGGGAGGCCGACGATGTGGCGTGACGCCCTCCTGGTCGCCGGGAAGGACCTGCGGATCGAGGCCCGGACCCGGGTCGTGGTCAACCAGGTGGCCCCGTTCGCCGTCCTGGTCCTCCTGCTGTTCGCCTTCGCCTTCGACTCCTCGACCCGGGTCCTGCGCGACGGCACCCCGGGGCTGTTCTGGGTCGCCGTGGTCCTGTCGGCGTTGCTGGCGGTGCAACGGGCCTTCTCGCTCGAGGCCCCCGACGGGCTCCGCGACGCCCTGCGGCTGTCGGGGCTCAGCCCGGCCGGGATCTTCCTGGGCAAGGTGCTGTCGGTCACCGTGCAACTGCTCGTGCTCGACCTGTTGCTGGGCCTCGGCGTCGTCGCCCTCTACGACGCGACCCTCGGCGCCCCGATGCTCCTCGTCCCCTCGGTGGTGGTGGCCACCGTCGGGCTGGCCGCGGTCGGCTGCCTGTACGGCGTCCTGTCGGTGGGGCAGCGGGTCGCCGCCACCCTGCTGCCGCTGCTGATGCTGCCGGCCCTGGCCCCGCTGCTGCTCGCGGCCACCCAGGCCGTCGACGCCGCCCTCGGGGGCACGTCCGGCGAGGGCTGGCGGTGGTTCGCGCTCGTCCTCGCCTTCACCGGCTCCTACCTCGCCCTCGGCGCCGCCACCTTCGGCATCCTCCTCGACGACAGTTAGCTCCTCTCGTCGGAGACCTCGCTGCGCTCGGTTTCCTCCTCGAACTGTGCGGGCTCGCTGCGCTCGCGCTGAAGCCCCAGCCGACGACGCCTCGTGCCTCGGCGACGATCGGCTTCGTCCGAGGGGAGAC
>CAYQGF010000582.1:0-2146 GCA_964416885.1 uncultured Iamiaceae bacterium | reverse complement strand
GCCGTCGACGACGAGGACGGCGACCTGGTGTCGGGCCGCGGTGTCGAGCAGGTCGCGGTCGACCGCCCCGCTGGCCGCGTCGACCAGCAGGGCGCTGAACGGGCGTCCGCTGGACAGCCGGACGTGCAGCTCCTCGGGGGCGATGCACTTGACGAACTCGGCCGGGATGGACCCGACCGTGGCCCAGCGGGCGACCTCGGTGAACCACGGGGAGCGGCTGGTGCCGAGGCCGAGGAGGACGTAGCGCTCGGGGGTCATCGGCCGCTGCGGCCCGGCTCGGCGGCGGTGTCGGTGTCGGTCGCCTGGTCGGGACCGGGGCCCAGGTCCGGGCGGTACGGCGGGGCCGGTGCGACCCGGCCGGCCCCGCTGGTGCGGACCAGGCTGAGGGTGCCGGAGACCGATGCGTTGACGATCGCCGACCGCTCCTCGGCCGAGGCGACCTGGAGCCGGACCACGACCTGCCCGGAGGTGGCGATCGAGTCCCGCTCGTCGGCGAGGCTCACCACCCGGGCGTCGGCGCTGAGGGTCACGGTCGTGGCCGACGCGTCGTTGCCATAGGTCGCCAGCACCTGCACCTGGTCGCCCCGGGTCAGCTCGCCGGCGTTGGCGTTGGCCGCGTCGAGGGCGACCGAGAAGGTCGGGACCGCGGCGTCGGCGCCGGACGCCAGCCCCCCGGCCTGGATCAGCTCGCCCTGCGAGACCGGGCCGACGACGACGGCGCCGACGAGGGCGTCGGGCCGGGTGAACACCCGCCGCTCCAACCGCTCGGGGACGTCGAGGGCCAGCGGCTCGATGTCGCGGCCCGTGAGGACCGAACCGGGGGCGAGGTCGTGGGCGGCGACGTAGTACGTCGTGCTCGGCCCTCGGCCGGGACCGGCCACCGCGGCGAAGGTGCCGACCGCGGCGACCGCGACCAGCAGCCCGCCGACGACGGCCCGCCCGCCCGGGAGCCCCCGTCGGGGCCCGATGCGCCGTCGGTCCGCGCCGGCACCGTCGAGCCGCGGGCCGGGGCCGGCGGGGGCCGATCGGGTCGAGACGGCTGTCACAGCCCGACATGTACCGCCGGGCCCGGGTCGCTCAAACCTGCAGCCTCTGTCGCAACGGAACAGCGCGGCACTCATCGTGGTGCCACGAGGGTGTCGGAGAGGCGCGCGGGGGTAGGTTGGACGCCGTGACCGACCCTCCCCGATGGCTCAGCACCGCCGAGGCGGCCAAGCGGCTCGGCGTCACCCCCCGCACCCTCTACCGCTTCATCGACGGCGGGCAGCTCCCCGCCTATCGGCTCGGCCGGGTGATCCGCCTCCAGGAGCAGGAGGTGGACGCCTTCATCGAGGCCTGTCGCATCGAGCCCGGCAGCCTCGAGCACCTCTACCCCGAGTCCACCCCCGCCGACGCCGCGACCGACGACTGAGGAGCGGCTCGGCGCGGCTCGGCGCTACCGCTCGACGATCGTCAGCTCGGCCACCGAGGCCAGCGGGACGTACACGGTGCCGGCGGTGTCGAGGCGCAGGGTCATGACGTCGCGCCCGACGTGGCGGAGCTGGCCGGCCAGCCCGGTGCCGTCCCGGGCCACCACCAGGACGCGGGGCCGGTCGCCCGCGGTCGCGGCCACCGCTTCGGCGAAGCCGATGGCGAGCGCCGGCGCCCGGTCGCCGGTCGGGGCCGGGCCGTCGGCCCGGACGGCGACGATGGCGTCGTCGCGGAGGAGCAGGTCGCCGGTCGGGGTGCGGAGGGCGACGAAGTCGTCGCCGACGGCGCGGATCCGACCCCGGTGGCTGCGGCCGGCCCCACCCTGGACCACGACGACGGCGGCCCGTTCGGCCAGGTCGAGCAGGACGCCGGCGATGGTGGCCTCCTCGGCCGCGGCCTGGCGCAGCCAGTGCTCGCGGGCCCGGGACGCGGCGGCGGCGTCGGCCCGCTGCTCGGCCAGGTAGCGGGTCAGGTCGGCGACCAGCCGGTCGCTGTCCGCCGGCGGCACGTCGTTCACGCCTCCGGAACCTAGGCGCGACGTTTGGTGCCTGGCACCGAACGTCGCGCGCCAACTCGGGCGGGTTGGTGAGGGGGCGGGGATAACCTCGCAGGGCACGACTGGCACGGAGGATCGTTGGCGACCACCCAGCTCAAGATCGAGGTCCCGGGCAACCAC
>CAYQGF010000581.1:0-2147 GCA_964416885.1 uncultured Iamiaceae bacterium | reverse complement strand
GCGACCACGGCAACCGCACCAACCGCGACCACGCCCGGCTCAAGTACGTCGTCGATGACCTGGGCGACGCTCGGGTCCGGGAGCTGGTGGCCGGCTACCTGGGCGTCCCCGAGCTGCGGCCGGCCGAGCCCGTCGTCCTCGACCACGCCGACGACCACCTCGGCTGGCACCGGCAGGACGACGGCGCCTGGTTCCTCGGGGTGAAGGTGCTCAACGGGCGCATCGCGGATGTCGGGGCCGAGCAGGTCCGCACCGGCCTGCGGGCCGTGGTCGAGCGGTTCGGGGCCTCGGTGCGGTTCACGGCCCGGGAGGACGTCCTGCTCTGCGACATCGCCGCCGCCGACCGGGCCGGGGTCGACGACCTCCTGGCCCGCCACGGGGTCCGGCCGGCCGAGCAGTGGGTGGCGGTGGCCCGCAACTCCTTCGCCTGCCCCGCCCTGCCGACCTGTGGGCTGGCCCTGGCCGAGTCCGAGCGGGTGATGCCCGCCGTCCTCGACCGGCTCCACGCCGCCCTCGATGCCCGCGGCCTCGGGGAGCTCGACCTCCACGTCCGCATGACCGGCTGCCCCAACGGCTGCTCCCGCCCGTACACGACCGAGGTCGGCTTCGTCGGCCGGGGCAAGGACCGCTACGACGTCCACCTCGGCGGCGAGCAGGTCGGCACCCGGCTCAACGCCGTCTTCTGCGAGAACGTGCCAGGCGGGTCGCTGGTCGAGGTCCTGGAGCCGGTGCTCGACCGCTTCGGCCGCGACCGGGCCGACGGGCAGGCCTTCGGCGACTGGTGCCACCAGGTCGGCGTGGCCACCCTCCGGGCCGAGCTGGGCACCGAGCAATGGGTGCGCCGACCCCGGTCGTCCGAGTCGCCGTCGGGCCCGCCGGCCGATTACTCTCGACCCGACTAGAGAAAATAGGAGGACCGATGGGCAGGCCGAGCACGCTCCCACCCCGAGGGCGCGACCTCGACGACGAGGTCGAGATCGCCGAGCTGGTCCGGCGCTTCTACGCCGACGTGGCCCAGGACGACATCCTCGGGCCGATGTTCAACGACGTGGCCCGGGTCGACTGGTCCGAGCACCTCCCCAAGCTCACCGCCTTCTGGTGCCGCGCCCTGCTCTCGCAGCCGGGGTACGAGGGCAACCCGTACCGCGCCCACATCGAGGTCCACGCCCAGGAGCCGTTCACCCGGCCCCACTTCGAGCGCTGGCTCGAGCTCTTCGGCGACCACGTCGACCTGGGCTGGGCCGGGCCCAAGGCCGAGCAGGCCAAGGCCTTCGCCCGCCGGGTGGCCCTGGTCCACTCCAAGCAGATCATCGGCGACCCGGTCGGCGAGGGGGTCGACACCCTCGTCGTCGCCCCCGCCCGGGCGGTCGGCGGTGCCTGACGACGGGCCCGGCCCGGACGACATCGGCGGAGAGGCACCCTGTCTGGCCCACCTGGTCGACGACGGCTCCGAACCCCTCGGGCCCGGGAGCTGGGCCGACCTGGTCGACCGGCTGGCCGACGGCGTGGTCGGGGCCGACGCCGCCGGGGTCATCACCTACTGGAACGACGCCGCCACCCGCATCTTCGGCTGGTCGGCGACCGAGGCGGTCGGCCAGAACCTCGACCTGATCATCCCGGAGCGGCTCCGCCGCCGCCATTGGGCCGGCTGGCACCACGCCGTCGCCACCGGGCAGGTCCGCGAGGACCGCACCCTGCTGGAGGTCCCCGCCCTCCACAAGGAGGGCCGGCCGCTCTCCATCGCCTTCACCATCACCCTGGTCACCGATGCCCTCGGCTCGGTGAGCCGGCTGGTCGCCGTCGTGCGCGACGACACCGCCCGCTGGCAGGAGCGCAAGGACCTGCGCCAGGAGCTGGCCCGGCTCCGCCCCGACGGCCCGGACACGCCGTCGTGACCGTCACCGCCTGGAGCCTCGTCCGCTTCCTCCACGTCACCGCGGCCATGGTCTGGGTCGGGGGCCAGCTCCTGCTGTCGGCCGTCGTCCTCCCGACGCTGCGGGCGCAGCTCGAGCCCCAGGTCCGGGGACCGCTGGTGCGGGCCACCGCCCGCCGCTTCGGCACCCTGGCCAACACGGTGCTGCTGCCCCTGCTGCTCGCCACCGGCCTGGCCCTCGCGTACCACCGCGGCGTCACCCTCGGGACCTTCA
>CAYQGF010000580.1:0-2148 GCA_964416885.1 uncultured Iamiaceae bacterium | reverse complement strand
GTGAAGGTGGACCTGTTGGCTGAGGCCCGTCAGCCCGAGGTGGCCTCGGTGTTCGCGCTGCATGAGGAGATGCTGGTGGCCGAGGTGGAGCGGCTCACGGTGGCTGACGCGCGGCGGTTCGTGCTGGCGTGGTTGGAGAAGGCCCGCCTGTCGGTGGGCTACGTCGACCCCGACGAGCCGGTCGAGGGGTCCGAGCCGCCTGCCGCGGTGGTGGACCTGGCCCAGGCCTTCGAGGGCCGGTGGGTGCTCACCGGCGAGTTCGATGCGGTGGAGGGGACCGAGCTGGCTTCTGCGGTCAATGCCGAGGTCGATGCCATGTTCGAGTGCGGGGCGTTCGGTTCTGATGATGGTCTGTCGCCGCGGGAGAGGCGTGGGGTGGCGTTGATGCAGATCGTGACCCGGAAGGCCCGCCCGAAGACCAAGCATGGGGCGCCGCGGCTATCGGTGGAGGTGATCTGCGACGAGCGCACCCTGCGCGGTGTCCCGGTCGCCGACCCCGAAGAAGACGACGGTGAGGACCTGCGGTCCCGGGTCTGTGAGCTGGTCAACGGGTCGCCGGTGTCCCTCGCCACGTTGGGGCGGTTGCTGTGCGGCGCGGATGTCCACCGCCTCGTCATCTCCGCGGTCGGTGAGGTGCTCGATGCCGGTAAGACGATCCGGTTGGCCAACCGGGCCCAACGGCGGGCGTTGCGCTACCGCCACGCCCGGCACTGTGGGTTCCCGGGCTGTGACGCGCCGGTCGAGTGGTGCGAGTTCCACCACGTCGAGCCCTGGGACCCCGATCCGAACAGCGATGCTGGCCCCACCGACCTAGCGAACCTTGTCCCGCTCTGCCGTTTCCACCACCACCGGGTCCACGAGGGCCGCTTCACCTTGGTGCTCGACCCTGATGGGTGGGTCAAGGTGCTGCGACCACCCGACCGAGACGGCCGACGATGTCGCATCACCCCGGCCAAAGCCCACCGCCGACCCCTCGAACCCCACCCCGACACCCTCCTCGCCAGAGAACGCGCCCGAGAGCTCGTCGCGATGGCTCGTCAGCGGACGCGGGTGGCGTAGGCGGAGTCGCGACGCGGCGGAAGATGAGGGCAGCGTCAGCGGGCGCGGAGGAGGCCGAGGACCTGGCGGGCGGCGTCGGGGATGTTGGTGCCGGGGCCGAAGACCGCGGCCACGCCGGCGTCTTCGAGGAACGGGTAGTCGCCGGGGGGGATGACACCGCCGCAGACGACGAGGATGTCGTCGGCGCCGGCGGCCTGGAGCTCGGAGATGAGCTGGGGGACGAGGGTCTTGTGCCCGGCGGCCTGCGACGAGACGCCGACCACGTGGACGTCGTTCTCGACCGCGTCCCGGGCCGCCTCGGCCGGGGTCTGGAACAGCGGGCCGACGTCGACGTCGAAGCCGAGGTCGGCGAAGGCGGTGGCGATGACCTTGGCGCCGCGGTCGTGGCCGTCCTGGCCCATCTTCACCACGAGCATGCGGGGCCGGCGGCCCTCCTCGGCGGCGAAGGCGTCGATGTCGGCCTGCACCGCGGCGAAGCCCTCGTCGCCCTCGTAGCCCTTGCCGTACACGCCCTGGAGGGTACGGACCTGGGCCGAGTGGCGGCCGAACACGGCCTCCATGGCGTCGCTCATCTCGCCGACGGTGGCCCGGGCCCGGGCCGCGTCGACGCACAGGGCCAGCAGGTTCCCGTCGCCGGCCGCGCCCTCCCGCAGCGCCGCGAGGGCGGCGTCGCAGGCGGCCTGGTCCCGGGTCGCCCGGATCCGCTCCAGCTTGGCGACCTGCTGGGCGAGCACGGCCCGGTTGTCGATGTCGAGCACGTCGACCTGCTCGGGGTGCTCGACCACGTACTTGTTGACGCCGACGACGACCTCCTCGCCCCGGTCGATCCGGGCCTGGCGGCGGGCGGCGGACTCCTCGATGCGGAGCTTGGGCATGCCCGACGCCACTGCCTGCGTCATCCCCCCGAGGGACTCGACCTCGCCCATCAGCTCCCGAGCCCGCTCGACCAGGCCGTTGGTGAGGGCCTCGATGTAGTAGCTCCCGCCCAGTGGGTCGACGACGTGGGGGATGCCGGTCTCCTCCTGGATCACCAACTGGGTGTTGCGGGCGATGCGGGCCGAGAAGTCGGTGGGCAGCCCGAGGGCCTCG
>CAYQGF010000579.1:0-2170 GCA_964416885.1 uncultured Iamiaceae bacterium | reverse complement strand
CTTAGGCAAGGGACTGCAAATCCCTGTACCCGGGTTCGATTCCCGGCGGCGCCTCCATCCAGATCCCCCGTCATTCCACCCGGGCCGGGGGGCCAGGCCGGTCGCGATCGTGTGACCATGTTGCGGTGGTCACACCCGTGGATCGGGCGTACCATCGCCGCGACGGCTGCGGGTGGTCCGGGGCCGGGGAACGAACGGAGGCCGCGAGATGAGCGGCGACCTCGCTTCCGGCCCGGCGCGTCTCGACGCCACCCGGGACGGCCGGCGCGCCCGGCTCGACGCGCACCACCACCTGACGCGAGACCGACCGATGGGAGACCACCGATGACCGACACCGAACGCCTGGCCGAGCTCGAGTCGACCGTGCGTGCGCTGCACGCGGAGCTCGTCGAGATGCGAGACCGCGTCCGCGAGATCGAGACCGAGAACCAGCACCTGCGCGCCGACCCGTCCGGCACCCGGTCGCGCCCCGCCGGAGCAACCGTCGCCGAGGACGAGGCCCGGCCGGTGGGGCTGGCCCGCCGTCGGCTCCTCGTGGGTGGGGCGACCGCCGGCGCCGCCGCTGTGGCCGGGGTGGTCGCCGCCGGCCAGCCGGCCGCCGCGGCCAACGGCGACCTGATGTACGTCGGCCACGCGCACGCCGCCTCGTTGGCGACGGCCGTGATCTACAGCGGGACGGGCACCGGGTTCGTGGCCGAGGCCAACAGCCCGGGAGCTGGCCTGCACGGCCACCAGTCCGGGAGCGGCGCGGGCACATCGGGCGAGAGCACCGGTGCGGGCCCCGGCGTCCAGGGAAAGGGCGCCACCGGGCCCGGTGTCTTCGGCCAATCGACCACGACCGGCGTCGTGGGCCAGGCCAACGCCACCGGCGTCCAGGGGCAGTCGGCCAACACAGGCGTGCGGGGCGAGAGCACCGCCGGCGGGAACGGCGTCCACGGGCGCTCGGCGAACGTCGGGGTCCTCGGTCAGAGCACGGGCGGCGGCAACGGCGTCTGGGGCGACTCCTCGGGTGTCGGCGTGTACGGCCGGAGCACCGGCGGCAACGGGAGGGGTGTCCACGGCCAGTCGCCCGCCACCGGCGTCGTCGGTCAGAGCACCGGCGGCGGCTCGGGCGTCCACGGCCTGTCCTCGGGCACCGGCGTGTACGGGGAGAGCACCGGAGACGGTATCGGCGTGGCCGGGCAGGGCACGACCAGCGCGGGCGTCGCCGGGTACAGCACGAGCGCCCAGGGGGTGTACGGCGAGTCCGACGGCGACGGTGTGCTGGGCAACGGCCGCACCAGCAGCAGCGTCGGTGTCTACGGACAGTCCGTGGGCGTCGGGGTCGTCGGACACTCCACCGGCGGCGCCATCGGCGTCAGCGGCTCCGCGACCGGTTCCGGCATCGGCGTGAGGGCCAGCTCGGTGAACGGGTTCGCCCTGACCGCGGAGTGCGGCGACGGGACGGGGCTGGCGGTCGTCGCGAAGACCAACCTCCGCCTCGCCCCAGTGAGCGGCCGGACCGCGCCGACCGGCGACGCCTCGGCCCACGTCCGGGGTGACGTGGTGATCGACGCCTCGGGAGTCGTGTGGCTGTGCGTGGCCAACGGGACCCCCGGCACCTGGCGGACCCTCAGCGGACCGGCCAGCTCCGGCCAGTTCCACGTCCTGCGCGCCCCCGCCCGGGTCTACGACTCCCGCCCCGGCACCTCCCCCTCCACCATCGGCCCCAAGACCAAGTTCGCCACCAACCAGACCCGCACCTTCGACCTCAAAGCCAACAACAGCGGCGTCCCCGCCGGCGCCACCGCCGCCCTCGTCACCCTCCTCCTCGTCAACGCCTCCACCACCGCCGGCAACATGACCATCTGGGCCAACGGCGTCACCAAGCCCCAAGCCAACACCCTCGTCTGGGGCGGCACCGCCGGACGCTTCACCGCCACCGCCGTCACCGCCCTCGACAACCAAGCCCGCGTCCAGGTCAACGCCAGCCGCACCACCGACCTCGTCATCGACGTCGTCGGCTACTACCGATGAGCCGGCCACCCACCTGACCACCGGGTCAATGCAGCCGCTACCGTGGCCGTCGTGAGCGACGATGCACCGATGCACGGAGGCCCGCCGGCACCGCCCGAGCCGGCCGACTGGGCGACCGACTTCGACCACACCCACGACGCCTACGCCGCGGCCG
>CAYQGF010000578.1:0-2173 GCA_964416885.1 uncultured Iamiaceae bacterium | reverse complement strand
GCGACCAACCGCTTGACGATGCGGTTGGTGCCCCGAGAGTTGGCCAGGACCTCGACGGCCAGGGCGTCGACGACGGCGTCGAGCTCGTCGTCGGGGACGCACCGGTCGACCAGCCCGATGGCGGCCGCGGTGGCGGCGTCGATGCGACGGCTGGTGAACATCAGCTCCTTGGCGGTCGAGCGGCCGACCCGCTCGGGCAGCCGGACCGACATCCCCCACACCGGCGCCAGGCCCCACTGGCCGTGGGTGTCGCCGAACCGGGTCGACTCGGCCGCGACGAGCAGGTCGCACGCCAACGCCAGCTCCAGGCCACCGGTGAAGCAGTGGCCCTGGATCCGGGCGATCGTCGGCTGCGGCAGCGCTTCGAGGGCGTCGACCGTCTCGGGCTCGAAGTGGCGCGACGGCGGCCGCTCGTGGTCGGCGATCGCGCCGAGGTCGTGCCCGGCGCAGAACGAGCGGCCGGCGCCGGCGAGCACGATGCAACCGACCGTCGGGTCCTCGGCGATGGCGTCGAGGTGGGCCCGCAGCTCGACGAACACCGCGGGGTTGAGGGCGTTGAGCTTGTCGGGCCGGTTCAACGTGAGCGTGGTCGCGCCGTCCTCCCGGTCGGTGCGGAGGACGAGCGGCGTCGCGGTCATGGCCGAACCCTAGGAGGCCCGACCTCGGCCGGCGGCGGCTCGGCGCGGTAGGACTTCCGTCGATGACCAACCGCCACCTCCTCACCATCGACCTGGGCACGAGCGGCCCCAAGGCCGCCGTCGTCGCCGACGACGGGGCCCTGGTGGGCACCGCCCGCGGGTCGGTCCGGACGATGCACGGCCCGGGCGGCGCCGCCGAGCAGGACGCCGAAGCGGTGTGGCGGGCCACCGTCGACGCCGCCCGCGCCGCCCTGGCCGCGGCGGCGGTGCCGCCCGGCTCGATCGCCGCCGTGGTCGCCTCGGCCCAGTACTCCTCGATCGTGCCGGTGACGGCGGACGGCACGCCGGTCGGGCCGATGATCACGTGGATGGACCAGCGCGGCTCGCCCAAGCGGCTGCGTCGCCTCCCCGGCTACCCCCGGTCGGCCGACCGGCCCGACGCCCTCCTCCGGTCGGTGCGGGTCCACGGCCTGGCCCCGTTCTCGTCGGGGATGAGCCTCACCCACATGCGGTGGCTCCGCTACGGCCAGCCCGAGGTCTACGACCGGGCCGCCTCGCTGCTCGAACCGGTGGACTACGTCACCGCCCGGCTCACCGGACGGTGCACCGCCAACCGCTGCTCGGCCCTCATGCAGATGCTGTCGGACAACCGGCCGCCGGCCGAGCGCACGGCCGGCGACGGGTGGCACCCCGCCCTGGTCGCGGCCTCGCTCATCGACCCGGCCAAGCTGCCCGAGGCCGTGCCGGTCGGCAGCGTCGTCGGGCCGCTCCGGTCGGACGTCGCCGAGGCGCTCGGCCTCCCGGCCCGCACGCCGGTCCTCTCGGGCATCAACGACACCCAGGCCGGAGCGGTCGCCGCCGGGGCGTGGCGGGGCGACCACGCCGGGCTGGCCATCGGCACCACCTCGGTGATCGCCACCCACGTCGACCGCAAGAAGCTCAACCCGGTGCGGACCCTCTTCACCATGCCGAGCCCCCTCGGCGACACGAACCTGCTCGCGGCCGAGAACGGCGTGGCCGGCGCCGCGGTCGACCACTTCCTCGACCGCTACGTGTACGCCGACGATGCCTTCGGGGCGCCCGCCTCGGCCGACGAGCGCTACCGGGCCTTCGACGAGGCCGTGGCCCAGGCCCCCGCCGGGGCGTCCGGGGCCCTGTTCCTCCCCTGGCTCGCCGGCTCGCTCGCCCCCAAGGCCGACGGGCGGATGCGGGGCGGGTTCGTCGGGATGGGGCTCGACACCACCCGTCACGACCTGGTCCGGGCGGTCGCCGAGGGCGTGGCCCTCAACCTCCGTCGCCTCCAGGGGCCGGTCGAGACCTTCGTCGACCGCACGATCAGCCGCTACTCGTTCTACGGCGGCGGCTCCGGGTCGCCGGCGTGGGCGCAGGTGCTGGCCGACGTCCTCGACCGGCCGGTGCACCGGGTCGCGGACGGCGGGTACGCCAACTCGTTCGGCACCGCCATGTTCGGGTTCGACCGGCTGGGGATCGCCTCGGCCGCCGACCTGGCCGACCGGCTGCCGACGGCCGACGTG
>CAYQGF010000577.1:328-2178 GCA_964416885.1 uncultured Iamiaceae bacterium | reverse complement strand
AGCTGACCTACATCACCTGCCTCTACGACATGCACGCCAAGATGAGCATCGCCCTGCGCACCGAGATGGACGACGTCCCCGAGCGCATGGTCGAGGAGGGCGACAAGGAGCGCAACGCCCTGGAGGTCCTCGACCGCACCTGACGCGGCCCGGAGGTTTCGCTGTCACACGCTGTTGGTACGTTGGCCCGTGCTTCCCCGAGCCCGCCCCTCACAGACCGAGGAAGACCACGCTGTCCCAGGAGCATCGACGGACCATCCACCACACGCTCTCGCCGATCATCGGCACCGAGGAGGCTGACGCCTTGCTCTCCCACATCCCCGCCAGCCCCGCCGACGAGCCCGCCACCAAGGCCGACCTCGCCCTCACCAGGTCCCACTTCGACCTCGCCCTGTCGCGCGTCGACGTCACCATCGCGGAGTACCAAGCGGCGACCAGGGCCGACCTGGCCGAACACCGGGCTGCGACGAAGGCCGAGCTCGCCGAGCTGCGAACCACGACCAAGGCCGACCTCGCCCTCACCAGGTCACATGTCGACCTCGCCCTGGCGGAGCACCAAGCCGCGACCAAGACCGACATGGCGCAACTGCGGGTCGAGATCCACGACGACCTGCGGCAGATGGCGATGTGGATGCTCGGGGCCATCGTCGGCGGCATGAGCCTCTCCGCCGGCATCACTGCTGCGATCGGCGCCGCGTTCGGGGGCTGACCCAGGCCCGGGGCGTCAGGCAGTCAGGGCGGACAACAGGTCGGAGCGCCGGCGGCGGAGCCAGGCGCGGTCGGGGGGGACGCCCATCTGGGTGCGGAGCTCGGCCTCGACCGCGGTGGCGACGACCCGGGCGCCGGCGGCCAGCAGACGGCGGCGGGCGTCCTCGACCGCGTCGGGCGTGGCTCCCTCCCCTGCCAGGGCCGCGGCCGCCCCGTCGAGCCGGGGGGCGATGGCCTCGCCCAGGGTCGCCGTCGCCGACGGGCCGAGCCGGGTGACCTCCCGCACCAGCACCAGCAGGTCGGGCCGACGGGCGCCCAGGCGCAGGACCTCGTCGACCACGGCGGCGACGGCGTCGCGTCCCGGCGGCCGGGCCTCCACGGCCTGGTCCAGCGCCCGGCCCAGCTCGTCCACGGCGGCCTCGACGACCCCTACGACCAGGGCATCCTTGGACCGAAACCAGTAGAGCACCGTCTGCTTGCGCACGCCGACGGCCTCGGCCACCTCGTCCAGCGACGTGGCCTCCACCCCCCGCCGGGCGAACCCGGCCAGGGCGGCGGCGACGATGCGGTCCCGGGTGGACGAGCCCTCCACGGGACCCTCTCTACCACTTGGTAGAGAGATGCGCTACGGTCCCCGTCCGCATGTCGACCCCCATCGCCGACGCCCTCGCCGGGAAGCGGATCTTCGTCACCGGGTCCACCGGCTTCCTCGGCACCGCCCTGGTCGAGCGGCTGCTCCGGGCCGCCCCCGACTGCGAGCTGGTCCTCCTGGTCCGCCCCGGCCGCAAGCGCACCGTCGAGCAGCGCGCCCAGCGGGAGATCTTCCGCAACGACTGCTTCGACCGGCTGCGCGCCGAGGTCGGCAAGGAGGGCTTCGCCGAGCTGGTCGAGCGCCGCGTCACCGTGGTCGCCGGCGACGTCGGCACCGACGGGCTCGGGCTCGACGACCACGGCCGGGAGGTCCTGGCCTCCTGCGACACCGTCATCCACTCGGCCGCCACCGTCAGCTTCGACTCCCCGCTCGACCTGGCCGTCGAGGTCAACCTGCTCGGCCCCACCCGCATCGCCCGCACCCTCGCCGACCTGGGCGTCGCCCCCCACCTGGTGGCACATCAGGCAGGTCTGAAATAAGACCTTCCCCT
>CAYQGF010000577.1:0-318 GCA_964416885.1 uncultured Iamiaceae bacterium | reverse complement strand
CACCCTCGGCGTGGCCCCCCACCTGGTCGCGGTCTCGACCTGCTACGTGGCCGGGAACCGGCGGGGCGCGGCGCCCGAGATCAACGTCGACGAGAGCCCGTTCTGGGTCGACGTCGACTGGCGCCGGGAGGTCGACGCGGCGCGCCGGGTCCGGGGCGACGCCGAGGCCGCCAGCCGGCTCCCGGAGAACCTGGAGCGGTTCCGGGCCGAGGCCCGCAAGGAGCTGGGCGCCGCCGGCACGCCGCTGCTGGCCGAGAAGACCGAGAGCCGCCGCCAGGCCTGGGTGAAGGACCAGCTGGTCGAGGCCGGCCGGGCCCG
>CAYQGF010000576.1:0-2178 GCA_964416885.1 uncultured Iamiaceae bacterium | reverse complement strand
GCCCAGCGGGTCAGCCAGCGGGCCTTCCTCCGGAACCTGGCCCGGGGCGAGGCCTACAGCCAGGAGGCCCCGAGCCTCTGGGACACGACGTTCCAGACCGCGGTCGCCCAGGCCGAGCTGGAGGACCGCGACCGCCCGGCCGCGTACCACGACGTGGCCTTCCCCCGCACCGACGGGCAGGGCGACATCGTCATCGCCACCACCCGGCCCGAGCTGATCGTCAGCTGCGTCGCCCTGGTCGCCCACCCCGACGACGAGCGCTACCAGCCGCTGTTCGACACCACCGTCCGCACCCCGGTCTTCGGCGTCGAGGTCCCGGTGCGCGCCCACCCGCTGGCCCAGCCCGACAAGGGCACCGGCATCGCCATGATCTGCACCTTCGGCGACACGACCGACGTCACCTGGTGGCGCGAGCTCGACCTGCCCACCCGGGCGGTCATCGGCAAGGACGGCCGCTTCGCCTTCGACCCGCCGGCGTGGTTGGAGACCGACGAGGCCCGGGCCGCCTACGCCCGCTTCGCCGGCAAGGCCAGCGGTGGCGCCCAGCCGGTGATGGTCGAGCTGCTCCGCGAGGTCGGCGCCCTCCAGGGCGAGCCCGAGAAGATCACCCACCCGGTGAAGTTCTACGAGAAGGGCGACCGGCCCCTCGAGATCGTCACCACCCGGCAGTGGTACATCCGCAACGGCGGCCGCTCCCAGGAGCTGCGCGACGCCCTGGTCGCCCGGGGCCAGGAGCTGGCCTGGCACCCCGAGTACATGCGCCACCGCTACGAGAACTGGGTCGAGGGCCTCAACGGCGACTGGCTGGTGTCCCGCCAGCGCTACTTCGGCGTGGCCGTCCCCCTCTGGTACCGCCTCGACGCCAACGGCGTGCCCGACTACGACGACCCCCTCGTCCCCGCCGACGAGGCCCTGCCGATCGACCCGCAGTCGCACGTCCCGCCCGGGTTCACCGAGGACCAGCGCGACCAGCCCGGCGGGTTCACCGGCGACCCCGACATCTTCGACACCTGGGCCACCTCGTCGCTCACCCCGCTGCTCGCCACCGGGTGGGACGGCGACCCCGACCTGTTCGCCCGCACCTACCCGATGGACATGCGGCCCCAGGGCCACGACATCATCCGCACCTGGCTGTTCTCGACCGTCGTCCGCTCGCACTTCGAGACGAACAGCGTCCCGTGGCACAACGCCGCCCTCTCGGGGTGGATCCTCGACCCCGACCGCAAGAAGATGTCGAAGTCGAAGGGCAACGTCGTCGTCCCCATCGACCTGCTGGAGCAGCACGGCTCCGACGCCGTCCGCTACTGGGCCGCCAACGGCCGGCCCGGCACCGACACCGCCTTCGACACCGGCCAGATGAAGATCGGCCGGCGTCTCGCCATCAAGGTCCTCAACGTCTCCAAGTTCGTCCTGGCGCTGGGCGAGGTCCCGGACGGGGCCACGGTGACCGAGGCCCTCGACGCCGCCCTCCTGCGGGAGCTGGCCGCCCGGGTCGACGACGCCACCCGCGCCTTCGACGCCTTCGACTACGCCCGGGCGCTCCAGGTCACCGAGGAGTTCTTCTGGCGGTTCTGCGACGACTACGTCGAGCTGGTCAAGAGCCGGGCCTACGGCGAGGACGAGGGCGACGCCGGGGCCGCCTCGGCCCGCCTGGCCCTCCACACCGCCCTGTCGACCCTGGTCCGCCTGCTGGCCCCGATCCTCCCGTTCGCCACCGAGGAGGTCTGGAGCTGGTGCCAGGCCGGGGGCGAGCGGCTGGCCCGGTTCGAGCCGCCGTCGGTCCACACCGCCCCGTGGCCCGATGGCGACGAGCTGCGTGGTGTCGCCACCGACGTCGGGGCCGGCCCGGTCTCGCCGTTCGCCGTCGCCTCCGACCTGCTGGTCTCGGTCCGCCGGGCCAAGTCCGATGCCAAGACGTCGATGCGGGCGCCGGTCGACACCGTGACCGTCACCGACACCGCCGAGCGCATCGCCGCCCTGGAGCTGGTGGCCGGCGACATCCGTGACGCCGGCCGGGTCGCCGAGTTCGTCCTCACCGTCGGCGAGCCGGCCGAGGTCACCGTCACCCTCACCCCCGAGGCCTGACCGTACGGAAGGTGCCTGGCACCTTCCGTACGACCCGAGCACTTGGTGTCTGACACCGAGTGCGCGTGGGGTCACCCGGTAGCGTCGGCGAGA
>CAYQGF010000575.1:0-2178 GCA_964416885.1 uncultured Iamiaceae bacterium | reverse complement strand
TCGGCCCTGATCCACGCCGCCACCATGGTGACCTCGGGCGTCTACCTCTTCACCCGGATGAACCCGGTGGTCACCGCCTCCGCCGACTGGGTGTCGACGGTGATCGCGGTCGTCGGTGTCCTCACCGCCCTGTTCGCGGCCACGATCGCCGTGGGCCAGAACGACATCAAGAAGGTCCTGGCCTACTCCACCGTCTCCCAGCTCGGCTACATGTTCCTGGCCATCGGGTCGGGCGCCTACGTGGCAGCGATCTTCCACATGGTCACCCACGCCTTCTTCAAGGCCCTGATGTTCCTCGGCGCCGGCTCGGTGATCCATGGCATGGGCGACGAGCAGGACATGCGTCGCATGGGCGCGGTCCGCAAGGTGATGGGCATCACGTCGATCACCTACATCGTCGGCTGGCTCGCCATCGCCGGGGTGCCCCCGTTCTCGGGCTTCTGGTCGAAGGACGAGATCCTGCTGTTCGCCTGGGAGAAGAGCCCGGTGCTGTGGGCGCTCGGTCTGGTCACCGCCCTGCTCACCGCCTTCTACATGAGCCGCCAGGTGTTCATGACCTTCTTCGGCGAGCCCCGCTGGGACCGCCCCCTGGAGGAGGCCGTGCCCGAGCTGGCCGCCGAGCGGGGGCTGATCCCCGTCGAGGGCGAGGAGCCCGGCGAGGCAGACGTCGAGAAGGTCTACGAGCTCGACCACCGGCCCCACGGCGTCGGCCCGGCCGAGGCGATCCACCCCCATGAGTCGCCCTGGACGATGACGTTGCCGCTGATGGTCCTCGCCGTGGCCGCCGCCACCAGCGAGCTGATCCAGCTCCCGTTCGCCAGCAGCACCAAGCGCCTCGAGCACTGGCTGCTCCCGGTGGTCGAGAGCGGCGAGCACCACCTCACCTCGTCGGCCGCCACCAAGTGGGGGCTGGCCGTGGTGGCGATCATCGCCGGCCTCCTCGGCATCGCCGGCGCCGCCGCGCTCTACCTGAAGCGGCGCTTCGAGGACCAGCCGGCCGCTCCGTTGGTCCTGCTCAAGGGCTGGTACTACGACAGCTCGATCGCCGCCTTCATGGACGGCCCGGGTCGCCGGGCGTTCGACGCCGTGGCCTGGTTCGACCGCACGATCATCGACGGTGCCGTCAACGGCGTCGCCACCCTGGTGCGGGGGGGCGGTGGCGGGCTCCGGCGCACCCAGACCGGGTTCGTCCGGGCCTACGCCGGCTTCCTCACCGGGGGTGCCATCGTCGTGGTCTTCGTGATGGTCCTGCGCGGGGTGGTCCTGTGAACGCGATCGGCCCTGTGCCAACCGTCACCACACAATGGGGTCAGACCCCTTTGTGTGTCGTGCCCCGCGGGGAGGTCGGTCGATGAACGCCTCGATGCTCGCCGCCAGCGAGGGGCACGCGCTCGGCTTCCCCTTCCTCACCTCGCTCGTCGTCGTCCCCGCGGTCGGCGCCCTCGTCGTGGCCCTGCTCTCGAAGCGCCGCCCGGAGCTGTGCCGGGCCGTCGCCGTCTTCTTCTCGGTGCTCACCGGAGCCCTGTCGATCGCCGTCCTCGTGGCTTTCGAGACCGCGGCCGCCGGCTTCCAGATGGTCGAGAAGGTCAGCTGGATCCGCGAGCTCGGGATCTCCTGGCACCTCGGCGTCGACGGCATCTCGCTGTTCCTCGTGGTGATGACCGGGATCCTGTTCCCGATCGCGATCATCGGCGCCCCCGCCCACCACGACGAGAAGCCCTTCCTGGCCTGGCTCCTGCTGCTGGAAGCCGGCTGCCTCGGCGTGTTCGTCGCCCTCGACCTCTTCGTCTTCTTCGTGATGTTCGAGATCGTGCTGGTGCCGATGTACTTCCTCATCAGCGGGTGGGGCTACGCCGAGCGGCGCTACGCGGCGATGAAGTTCTTCCTGTACACGATGTTCGGGTCGGCCTTCATGCTGGTGGCGCTGGTCGCGACCGCCGTGCTCCACGCCCGGGGCACCGGTGGTGACCTCACCTTCGACCTGGTCGCCATCGCCAGCGACCAGGGCGCCATCCCCACCACGACCGCCCGCTGGCTGTTCCTCGGCTTCGCCATCGCCTTCGCCATCAAGGTGCCGGTGTTCCCCCTCCACACCTGGCTGCCCGACGCCCACACCCAGGCGCCCACGGCCGGCTCGGTGATCCTCGCCGGCGTGCTGCTGAAGCTCGGCACCTACGG
>CAYQGF010000574.1:0-2185 GCA_964416885.1 uncultured Iamiaceae bacterium | reverse complement strand
AGCAGATCTGCGGCACCCGGCCCGACAGCCGGACCTGGTTGTAGAAGATCCGTCCGGCGCCCCGGCGGCCGGGGAAGAGCTGGACCTGGTCGGTGATCCTGGCGCCGGCCGAGTCGACGAGCCAGAAGATCGGGAGCTCCTCGCGGAGGGCCAGCTCCGAGGCCCGGATCATCTTCTCGACGGTGCGGGCGCCCCACGACCCGGCCTTGACCGTCGGGTCGTTGGCGACGACCACGACGGTGCGGCCGTCGATGCGGCCGGTGCCGGTGATGACGCCGTCGGCGGGGAGGTCGGCGGCCGAGGTGTTGGCGAGCAGGGCGTCCTCGACGAACGAGCCCGGGTCGAGCAGCAGGTCGAGCCGGTCGCGCACGAAGAGCTTGCCCTGCTTCTCCAGCTTGTCGCCGACCTTGGCCAGGTTCCCGGCGAGGGCCCGCTCGGCCGCCGCCGCCACCCGGTCGGCGGGGCTGGGCTCCTGGTCGGGGACGGTGCTCTCCACGGGCGTCACCCTACCGATGGGCCCCCCGGCGGGGCCTACAGACGACGGAGGGCGAGGATGGCGACGTCGTCGGAGAGCGGTTGGGTGGCGAAGTCCTTGGCCGCCTCCAGCAGCGACTTGCAGAGGACGTCGGGGACGACGCCCGGGTCGCGGCGCAGGATGTTGCCGATGCGCTCCTCACCGAAGAGGTCGTTGCCGTCGCGGGCCTCGGCCAGACCGTCGGTGTAGAGCAGCAGCAGGTCGCCCCGGTCGAGCGGGAGCTCGCGGCTGAGGAACGTCCCCTGGGGGTCGAGCATCAGGAGCGGGCCGGTGTGCTCCAGCGGACGGACCTCGCGGTCGTGCCACAGCCACGCCGTCGGGTGGCCGGCCGACGCCCACCGCAGGGTGCGGGCCTCGGTGTCGAAGACCACGACGCAGAGCGAGATGAACTCCTCGAGCCGCTCCAGGGCGGACATGCGGTCGTTCAGCTCCTCCAGGGCCTGGCCCGGGTCGCGGTACTGGCGGAGGAAGACCCGCAGCAGGTACTTGGCCTGGAGAGCGGTGATCGACGGCTCGATGCCGTGCCCGGTGACGTCGCCGATCACCGCCGCGACCCGGCCCCGCCCGAGGTCGTAGATGTCGAAGAAGTCGCCGGCCATCAGCCCGGTGCCCGCCTTGTAGACCCGCCCGATCTCGAAGCCGGGGAGGGTCGGGAGGACGTCGGGGGCCAGCCGGGCGGCCCAGCGCTGGGGGGCCAGTTGGTCCTGGGTGAGGACCTCCTCGGCCCGGCGCTCGATGTCGTAGCGGTCGTCGGCCAGACGGGACTCCCGGACGAAGTCCCGGGCCGACAGGACCGACACGATCACCGGCACCAGGATCAGCCCGAACATCAGCTCCACCCCGGCCGTCCGGGAGATCGCCAGTGCGGCGCAGGCCGCGCACAGCACCGCGTACAGGGTGGTGGTGTGGACGTCCTTCCGGTAGGCGGAGCGGGCGAGCACCGAGGCGTCGGAGGTCGGGCCCCGTTCGGCCGCGACCCGGCGGTGGACCCGGCCCAGCCGGCGGGCCGAGCGGACCCACACCAGGGCGGCCAGCCCACAGGCGACGGCGGTGACGGCGAGGACGGCGGTGGCCATGAGGGGGACGCCCGGCCGGCCCCGCCCCTCGGCAGCGGCTGGCCCGGTCGCCCGATGGTACCGGGCCCCTGTGGCCGACCGGTGCGGGAGCAGCCTCCACCGGTTCTTGGTGCAGCAGACGTCGTCCGACGACCTCGCGTGCACCAAGAACGGCGGACGTCGGTCTCGGCCCCTGTTCTTGGTGCAGGACGGGTCGCAGAGCGACGCCGCGTGCACCAAGAACGGAGGCGGGGCTAGAGCAGGACGGCGGGGTTCATGAGGTGGTCGGGGTCGAGGGCGGCCTTGACCGCGGCCATGGCGGCGACGACGGCCGGGCCGCGCTGGCGGGCCAGCCAGGCCTTCTTGGCCGTGCCGACGCCGTGCTCGGCGCTGATGCTCCCCCGCCGGTCGAGGACGAGGTCGAGGACGGCGGCGTCGACGGCGTGGTCCTCCGGAGCCACGCCGGACACGTTGACGTGGAGGTTCCCGTCGCCCAGGTGCCCGAAGACCCAGGTCCGGGCGGCGGGCGCCACCGCCACGACCCGGGCCGGGACCTCCTCGGCGAAGGCCCCCAGCGCCGCCGCCGGGAGGGAGA
>CAYQGF010000573.1:0-2189 GCA_964416885.1 uncultured Iamiaceae bacterium | reverse complement strand
GCCGAACTTTGAGTGATCTGTTCCGCTGGGCGGTCCTACCCGCTCAAAGTTCGGGTGGTGGGTGGGCGTCAGGAGCCGGCGAGGCGGGCCTTGACCAGGGCGCTGACCGCCTTGCCGTCGCGGCGGCCGGCGACCTCGGCCTGGACGGCCTTCATGGCCTGGCCCATCTCCTTCGGGGTCGAGAAGCCACCGGCCGCGATCACCCGGTCGACCAGCTCCTCCAGCTCGGCATCGGTGAGCGGCGCCGGGAGGTAGCGGGCCAGCACCTCGCCCTCGGCCCGCTCCCGTTCGGCCTGCTCGGCGCGGCCGGCATCGGCGAAGGCGGTGGCCGCCTCCTCCCGCTTCTTGGTCTCCCGGGCCACGACGGCCGTGACGTCGTCGTCGGTGAGCTCCTTGGCCTCGGTCCCGGCCACCCGGGCCTCCTTCACCGCGGCCAGGACCGAGCGCAGCACCGTGGTGGTGAGCTCGTCGCGGGCCTTCATGGCGGTGGTGAGGTCGGTCTGGATCTGCTCGGCCAGCATGACGACGACCCTACGTGGAAGCCGGGGGCTGCCATCCCTCGAGTTCGGCCATCCGCCCGAACAGCTCGACGACGTTGGCCGGCTCGTGGTCGGGGTCGAGGTGGCGGAAGGCGGTCTCCACGTTGACGGCGAGGCGGCCTTCCTCGCCCCACGCCCCGAACGGGGTGGCGGGCAGCGAGCGGGCCAGGTCCCGGGCCGCCTCGGCCGCGGTCATGCCCCGGTCGTGGCGGTCGCGGGCCTCGCCGTCGACCCAGGCCAGGTAGTCCCGCACCCGGACCACGCCCGCGGTGTCGGTGACCGGGCCATGGCCGGGGACGACGACGGCCGGGTCGAGGTCGACGATCAGGTCGCAGGCCGCCACCCAACGGGCCAGGGGGCCGGCCCACACGATCGGCGTGCCCTCGATGAAGCAGATGTCGCCGGTGAAGACCACGCCGGCGTCGGGGACGTGGACGATCGTGTCGCCGGCGGTGTGGGCCGGGCCGACCTCGACCAGCTCGACCCGGGTGCCGGCCACGTCGAGCCCGAGCCGGTCGTCGAAGGTGCGGGTCGGCGGGGTGGGGGTGATGCCGGCGAAGTCGAAGGCCCCGAAGAAGTGCCGGAACAGGGCGCCGACCGGGCCGGGGTCGTCGTTGAGGGCGGCCATCATGGCCGGCGGGACGTCGGCGAACTCGTGGGCCGTGGCGGCGGAGGCGACGATCTCGGCCCCGGTGACCAGCTCGTTGCCGTAGCAGTGGTCGCCGTTGGCGTGGGTGTTGACCAGGGTGCCGATCGGGGCGGCGGCGGTCAGAGGGGCCAGCCCGTCCAGCATGGCCTGCGTCAGGCGGAGGTCGAACAGGGTGTCGACCAGCAGCGAGGCCCCGTCGCCCACGACGAGCCCGGCGTTGGACCAGCCCCAGCCGCCGTCGGGCTGGAGCCAGGCGTGGCAGCCGTCGCCGACCTGGTGCCGCCCGACCTCGAACGGGATGTCACGGGGGTCCATCGCCGCCGACCGTACCGCCGCGCCCCGACGGCGTGTCGATTGGTGTCAGACACCTATCGACACGCCCGGGTCAGGCGGTCTGGGCCCGGGTGCGGTACTCGGGGCTGGCGACGACGAAGCGGACCATCGCCCGTTCGTCGGAACGGCGGACCACCGACACCCAGTAGTCGACCTCGGCGGGGCCGGCGGTCCGGTGCAGGAGCGACTGGTACACGCCACGCACAACCCGGCGCTGGGCCTCCACCGACTGGAGGAGCGAGCGGGCCAGGTGGCCCCGGCTCATCCCGGCCGAGAGGCGGCCGGACCAGTAGGTGACGTCGGCCGACGACGCGGCCCGGCCCAGGGTGAGGGGGTAGACGTGCCGGACGAAGCTGGCCGGGGTCCCTCCCGCCCGGGCCAGGACCTCGGCCGTGGCGAGGAACCGGGCCCGCACGGTCGGCAGCGAGACTGTGCGGAGCTGGTCGGCCCAGAAGGCCCGGCCGGCGGAGTCGGGTGCCCGGCCCAGCAGGTCGGTGTAGAGGGCGGCGGCCAGCCGGGACCGGCTCTCGGCCGAGCCGACCAGCGAGGTGGCGAACCGGCCGGGCGTCAGGCCCCGCTCCCGGGCCGCGGCCCACGAGGCCAGCCCGCCGGCATCGGCCTCCCGGCCCAGGACGTCGCGGTAGGCCTGCCGGACCCACAGCTCGTCG
>CAYQGF010000572.1:0-2195 GCA_964416885.1 uncultured Iamiaceae bacterium | reverse complement strand
GAGGCCCACCTGCGTCTGGCCGAGCACCTGGCCCGCCGGTTCAACAACCGGGGCGTGCCCCTCGACGACCTGGTGCAGGTCGCGGCGCTCGGGCTGGTGAAGGCGGTCGAGCGCTTCGAGCCGGAGCGGGGCCTGGAGTTCTCGACCTTCGCCACGCCCACGATCGTCGGCGAGCTGAAGCGCCACTTCCGCGACAAGGGCTGGTCGGTGCGGGTGCCCCGGCGCATCCAGGAGCTGCACGTCGAGGTCAACGCCCTGGTGAGCACCCTGACCCAGCGGCTGGGCCGTTCCCCCACCATCGAGGAGCTGGCCCGGGCGTCGGGCACCTCGGAGGAGGAGGTGCTGGAGGCGATGGAGGCGGCCCAGGCCTACCGGTCGGCGTCGATCGACGCCCCCTCCAGCGGGGACGAGCCCGGCCTGGGCCTGGCCGGCCAGCTCGGCGACGAGGACGCCAACCTGTTCGCGGCCGAGAACCGGATGCTCGTGGCCGCGCTCGTCGACACCCTCCCGAAGCGGGAGCAACTGATCATGAAGCTGCGCTTCTACGACGGCATGACGCAGAACCAGATCGCCGACCGGCTCGGCATCAGCCAGATGCACGTCTCCCGGCTCCTGGCCCGCAGCCTGGCCCAGCTCCGCACCCGCCTCGAACAGGACGGCCTGGGCTGACGCCCTCTCGTCACCCGGTCGCCGGCGCTCCCCGCGGCCCGGGGGTCAGCGGCCGGTGGAGCCGAAGCCGGCGCTGTCACGGGTCGCGGCCGGCAGCTCGTCGACCTCGACCAGGTGGGCCTCCTCGACCCTCTGCACCACCAACTGGGCGATGCGGTCGCCCCGCTCGACCTGGTAGTCGGCCTCCGGGTCGGTGTTGACCAGGAGCACCTTGAGCTCGCCCCGGTAGCCGCTGTCGACCAGCCCGGGCGTGTTGAGGCAGGTGACGCCGTGGCGCAGGGCCAGCCCGCTGCGGGGCATGACCAGCCCGGCGTGCCCGGCGGGCAGGGCGATGGCGACACCCGTGGGCACCAGCGCCCGGCCGCCGCCGGCCGGCAGCAGCACCGGCTCGGCGGCCCGCAGGTCGGCGCCGGCGTCGCCGGGGTGGGCGTAGGAGGGCGGGGGCAGGTCCGGGTCGAGGCGGACGATCGGCACGCGGATCATGGCCGCATCATGTCCGACGACGGTCGTGCCCGGGCCGGCCGGCTCCGCCGAGGGGCTACCTTCCCCCTGTGCTCGTCTGGATGGACCTCGAGATGACCGGCCTCGACCCCGATCGCTGCGCCATCGTCGAGATCGCCACCATCGTCACCGACGACGACCTCCAGGTCGTGGCCGAGGGACCGGACCTCGTGGTCCACCAGCCGGCCGAGGTGCTGGCCGGCATGGAGGACGTGGTCCGCACCATGCACACCCGCTCGGGGCTGCTCCCGGCCATCGAGGCCTCGACCGTCAGCCTGGCCGACGCCGGGGCCGCCACCCTGGCGTTCATCAAGGAGCACGTCCCCGAGCCCCGCACCGTGCCCCTCTGCGGCAACTCGATCGGGACCGACCGACGGTTCCTGGCCAAGCACCTCCCCGAGATCGAGGACCACCTCCACTACCGGTCCGTCGACGTGTCCAGCGTCAAGGAGCTGGTGCGGCGCTGGTACCCGGGGCTGCTCGACGAGATGGTCCGCAAGCAGACCAGCCACCGGGCCCTCGACGACATCCGCGAGAGCATCGAGGAGCTCCGCACCTACCGGCAGCGGGTGTTCCGCACCGACGCTGTCCCGCTCGACGGCGCGGCCCGGCCCTAGCGCCCGCGCCGATGGGCGCGATCGCTCCCGTCAATAAATCGCTTGACGCCCTGACCAGGGTGCGGTTCGATGACCCGGCGCCCGGACTGCCCGGGTGCATGCGACCGGGCCGCCGCCCCTGGCGACCGAACCCGGTGCACCGACCCCACGAGGACCCGATGAGCACGCTGACGACGCCAGCCGAGCGGATCACCGCCGCCGGCCGCTCGCGCGCCGTCGCGTCCCTGTCCACCGTGGAGCACTCGTTCGTGGAGTGCGGGGCCGCATCGGTCGCCGAGTACGCCGGCCGCGGTGGCTCTGCCGCCGGCACCACCTTCCGCGGTTGGGATGCCAACCCGGTCCCGGTGATGGCTGCCGCCCCGCAGGCGATCTCCGCCAAGCGGCACCTCACCCCCTCCCCACGGCCCG
>CAYQGF010000571.1:0-2196 GCA_964416885.1 uncultured Iamiaceae bacterium | reverse complement strand
CGTCGAACAGCATCTGCATGCCGACGCAGATCCCGAGGAAGGGCCGCCCCTCCCCCGTCGCTGCGGCCGTCGCCGCCTCCCGGGCGACGTCGCGCAGCCCGGCCTCGGCCAGCGCCTCCATGCATCGACCGAAGGCGCCGACGCCGGGCAGCACCAGGCCGTCGGCGGCGGCGATCAGCTCCGGGTCGGCCGTCAGCCGGGCATCGGCCCCGACCTTCTCCAGTGCCTTCTGGGCCGACCGCAGGTTGCCGATCCCGTAGTCGAGGACCGCGAGCAGGGGGCCGCTCACAGGGTGCCCTTGGTGGACGGCACCCCCGAGCCCTCGACCCGCACGGCGTCGCGCAGGCAGCGGGCCACGCCCTTGAAGGTGGCCTCGACGACGTGGTGGGTGTTGCGCCCGGCCCGCTTGGTGACGTGGAGGGTGATGCCGGCCGAGTGGGCGAAGCTCTGCCAGAAGTGCTCGGCCATCTCGGGGTTGAACGGCGGGTCGCCGAGCGGGAGGACCTCGCCGAAGGGCACGTCGTAGACCACGAAGGGCCGGCCCGACAGGTCGAGGGCCACCTCGATCAGGGCCTCGTCGAGCGGGTACAGCCCGGAGGCGAACCGGCGCACGCCGGCCTTGTCGCCCAGGGCCTCCCGGAAGGTCTCGCCCAGCAGGATGCCGACGTCCTCGACGGTGTGGTGGCCATCGACGTGGAGGTCGCCGGTGGCGTCGATCGTCAGGTCGAACCCGCCGTGGCGGCCGATCTGGTCGAGCATGTGGTCGAAGAAGGGCAGCCCGGTGGAGACCGCGACCTTCCCCTCGGGGCCGTCGACGTCGAGGCTGATCGCGATCGACGTCTCCTTGGTGGTCCGCTGGCGGGACGCAGCGCGGGTCGTCATGACGTGAGCACCTCTCGGAGGGCGGTCAGGAAGCGGTCGTCCTCGTCGCGGGTGCCGATGGTGACCCGCAGGCAGCCGTCGAGCCGGGGCCACGACGAGCAGTCGCGGACGAGCACCGAGCGGTCGACCAGTTGCTGCCACACCTCGGCCCCGGCGACGGTGGTGGGACGGAACAGGATGAAGTTGGCGGCCGACGGCCAGACCTCGCACGGCAGGTCGCGCAGGGCGGACTCCAGCCGGCCCCGCTCCTCGACCAGCCGGGAGACCCGCTCCTCCATGGCCCCGACGTGGTCGAGGGCGGCCAGCCCGGCGGCCTGCTTGAGGCTGTCGAGGTGGTACGGCAGCACCACCTTGTCCATCTGCTCGACCACCCACGACGGCCCGACCAGGTAGCCGAGCCGGGCGGCAGCCATCGACCAGGTCTTGGAGAAGGTGCGGGTCACGACGAGCGGGGTGGCGTCGTCGACGAGCGCCAGGGCCGACCACGGGGCGAACTGGCCGTAGGCCTCGTCGACGACGAGCAGCCCGGGCACCAGGTCGAGCACCTCCCGCACCGTCTCGGGCGTCTCGACCATCCCGCTGGGGTTGTTGGGCGAGCACAGGTAGGTCAGTGCCGGCGCCGCCGCGGCCACGACCCGGCGGACCTCGTCCATCGAGAGGGTGAAGTCCTCGTTGCGCTCGCCCTCGGCCACCTCGGCGCCGACGACCCGGGCGATGTGGGCGTGGAGGGCGTAGGTCGGCTCGAACACGGCGACGCTCCGCCCCGGCCCGGCGTAGGCCAGCGACAGGGTCTGGAGGACCTCGTTGGAGCCGTTGGCCACGAAGACCTGGTCGGGCCGGACGTCGTGGAGCTCGGCGATGCGGGCCCGCAGGGCGGTGGCGCCCCGGTCCGGGTAGCGGTGCCAGTCGACGGCGGCGACGGCGGCGGCCACGGCCTCGACGAAGGCCGGTGGGGGCGGCTCGGGCGACTCGTTGGTGTTGAGCCGGACGTCGACCGCGACCTGGGCCGAGTGGTAGCCGGCCATCAGGCCGACGTCGGCGCGGGGCGCGACGAGGGGGGCCGACGGGCTGCTCACGGCGGACACGCTACCGGCGCCCCCATCGGCGGCCCGCACCGGTTGCCGGCCATGCTGGGGGGATGCCCGACGCCGACGCCGCCATCCCCTCCGCCGCCGTGCTCAGCGCCCTCGCCGACCAGGTCGACGGGCTGGTCGGCCGGGTGGGCGACGGAGCCGCGGCCGCCGACCGGGCCCCGACCGAGTCGCTGGCCGCCGCCCTGTTCGACGCCGAGCGGGCCCTGCGCTCGGCCCACCG
>CAYQGF010000570.1:0-2197 GCA_964416885.1 uncultured Iamiaceae bacterium | reverse complement strand
TAGCCCAGGTAGAGCATCGGCGGGTGGAACGCCATCAGCATGTGGTCCTGGAGCAACGGGTTGGGCCCGGGGCCGTCGAACGGCGGGTCGGCCACCGTGCCGAACGGGCTGGCCGGGCCGAGCATCAGCCCGAAGAAGAAGGCCGTCACCACGAACATGGCGAGCATGGCCCAGGCCACGAGCGGGTCGTCGAGGCGGCGCCGGAACTTCCACGCCACCGCCACCAGGTAGCCGGCCAGCACCAGCCCCCACAGCAGGATCGAGCCCTCGAGGGCCGACCACATGGTGGCGACCGTGAAGGGCAGCGAGGTGGCCCGGCTGCCGTTGTCGGCGACGAACTGCACCGAGAAGTCGCGGGTGACGAGCGCCCGCTGCATGGCGCCGGTGGCGACGACGGCGCCCAGCGCGACCAGGCCGACGAAGGCCGGCACCTGCTTGAGGATGGCGGGGCGGCCCTTGGCCTGGGCCACGACGACGGTGAGGACGCCGCCGAGCGACGCCACCAGGGCCAGCGCCACACCAGCGGTGCCGAGCGATGCGTTCACGGGGTCGCCTCCGGCCGGGGCCGCTGCATCAGGCGGGAGAGTCCTCGACGTGGTCGGGGTTCTCCTCGCGGTACTCCTCGGAGTGCTTGATCACGATGCGCTCGGAGACGAACGACCCGTCGTCGGCGAAGTGGCCCTCCAGCACCGACGGGACGCCGGCCTCGAAGAGCGGGGGCGGTTCGGAGCCGACGTGGCGGACGTCGACCGAGGTCCCGTTGAAGGCGAGGGCGAAGACGATGGCGTGGTCCCGGCCCTGCTCGGCCGGCTCCCCGACCACCGTGCCCTGGATGCGGATGTCGCGGCTGCCGATCTCGGCCCGCTGCGCCACCGCCTCGTCGACGTTGTAGTAGTAGAGCGAGCTGCCCTGGAGCTGGACGACCAGCAGGGCGACGATCCCCGCCAGCAGGCCGGCGATCACCAGGCCGACGACGAGGCCCCGGCCCCGGGAGCGCCGCGGCGGGGCGCCGGCATCGTCGGGGCCGGTCCGGGGGGTGAGGTCGAGCTCCGGGCTGCTCACCCGTCCCCGTCCTCGTCCCCCATCCAGCGTCGCTCCGACGCCGGGACCTGCTCGGCCAGGCTGCGGCCCCGCTGCCAGCTCCGCACCGCGAGGAGCGCGACGGAGCCGAGGACGATCAGGTAGGAGAGCCCCACCGAGACCCAGGGCGTGCCGGCGACGATCACGACGTCGCTCCGCTCGGGGCGGGACCACCGGCCGGCGGCCCCTCGGTCCCGCCGGCCCCTCCGGCCTCGGCCCGGCGCTCGGCCAGGGCCCGGTCGAGGCCCAGGTCCTCGACCCGGTTCTCCAGCCACAGCACGCGGAAGCGGTGCAGCGTGAGCCACACGTAGAGGAGCAGGAAGGTGACCATCCCGACCATCAGGGCGGTGAGCTGGGCGCCGTCGATCTTGGGGTCGAGACGGGTGATGGTGGGCCCTTGGTGGAGGGTGCGCCACCAGGTGGTGGCGTAGTGGCACACGATCGTCGTGGGGCCGAGGAGCAGGCCGACCGCCGCCGCGATGCGGCTCCGGCGCTCCCGTTCCAGCGGGAGGCGGCGGACGGCCAGGTAGCCGAGCACGAGGAAGAAGAGGATGGCCGTGGTGGTGAGGCGGGCGTCCTGCCACTCCCAGTAGGTGCCCCAGGTCGGCTCCCCCCAGAGGGCGCCGGTGACCAGGGTGGCGAAGAGGAGCACGGCACCGAGCTCGGCCGAGGCGTGGGCCAGGACGTCCCACCACTCCGAGCGCTTCCACAGGTAGACGATGCTGGCGCCGACGGTGACGAAGAAGGCCAGGAAGGCGATGATCGCCGTCGGCACGTGGACGTACATGATCCGGACGTACTCGCCCTGGCCGGCCTCTCCTGCGGAGACGGCGTCCGGCCCGGACACGACGAGGCCGTACAGGAGGAGCAGCGCCAGCCCGACGAGGCTCAGCGCGCCCAGCACCCGCGTGCCCTTGGAGGCGGTCGAGGCGTTCATGAGCACCACCAGCGCACTCCAGATCCCCCCTCCCTGGCAAGTCGGGGCCGCAGATGCAGCCCGACGCGAGCGCTATCGGGGGCGGAGATGCCACGGCCCGGCGCAGCCGCTGGGGAGCCCGAGGGGTCTCCCCTCGGACGAAGCCGATCGTCGCCGAGGCACGAGGCGTCGTCGGCTGGG
>CAYQGF010000569.1:0-2205 GCA_964416885.1 uncultured Iamiaceae bacterium | reverse complement strand
CTTCTGCGACGAGATCGACGACCTGGTCACCGGGAACGAGATCTTCCAGGCCCGGACCCGGGGCATCGGCGTCATCCCCGCCGACGTGGCCCAGAGCTACGGGCTCTCGGGCGCCAACCTGCGGGGCTCCGGGGTCGACTACGACCTGCGCCGCGACGGCGGTGAGTCCGGCATGGTCCACTCCCAGCTCGACTGGCAGACCTACACGCACCCCGACGGCGACTGCTTCAGCCGCTGGTGGATCCGCATCCAGGAGATCCGCGAGGCGACGAAGATCGTCGACCAGTGCCTCGACGGGCTGCCGAGCGGCCCGGTCATGGCCAAGGTGCCCCGCATCATCAAGGTCCCGGCGGGCGAGGCCTACGTGCAGACCGAGAACCCCCTCGGCGCCATGGGCTACTACGTCGTCAGCCAGGGCGACCTCGGGCCGTTCCGGCTCAAGATCCGCTCGGCCAGCTTCAACAACGTGTCGATCCTGCCGTGGGTCCTGCGGGGCGTCTACGTCCCCGACATCGTGAGCATCCTGGCGTCCTTGTACTTCATCCTGGGAGACATCGATCGATGATCTCTCGTCACTCGTTCGCTGGCGCTCACTCCGTTCCTCGAACTGATCGGCCCTCGCTGCGCTCGGGACTGAAGACCTTCCCAGCCGACGACGGCTCGTGCCTCGCCGCCGATCGGCTTCGTGCGGGGGGGACCCCCGCACCCCCAGCGGCTGCGCCGGGCACCTGGTCTCCCGCGGGACACCCTGGTGCTCGTGTCCGACCGTCGTATGAGGGGGGCGTGGCATGAGCTCGATCTTGGCGATGCACATGTCGTACTGGCAGCAGTCGATCCTGCGGTCGGTCGGGGTGCTGGCCGCGGTGCTGCTGCCCGCCGGCACGTTCGTCTACATCTTCCTGTTCAAGATGATGAGCTTCATGCAGAGCCGGCTGGGCCCCAACGAGGCCGGCCCCTACGGCTCGCTCCAGCTCCTCGCCGAGGTGGGCAAGTTCATCCAGAAGGAGGACATCGTCCCCGAGAAGGCGGACCGGAAGCTCTTCTTCATCGCCCCGTACATCGTGGTGGCCTCGGTGCTGCTGGTGTACGTGACCGTCCCGTTCGGCCCCGACGCCTACTTCGCCGACCTCGACACCGGGATCTTCTACGTCCTGGCCGTCTCGTCGATCTCGATCATCGGCGTGCTGGTCGCCGGGTGGGCCTCGGCCAACAAGTACTCCCTGATGGGCGGCCTGCGAGCCGCCGGTCAGCTCATCGCCTACGAGCTGCCGATGGTGCTCGCCGTCGTCGGCGTGTGCATCCAGGCCGGCAGCCTCAACCTCTTCGACATCATCCGGGCCCAGGCCGAGGGCGAGATCTTCGGCTTCGGCGGCCTCGGCAACCCGTTCATCATCACCCAGTTCGTCGGGTTCGCGATCTTCATGATCGCCACCCAGGCCGAGCTGACCCAGCCGCCGTTCGACATGCCGGTGGCCGAGTCCGAGCTCGTCACCGGGTACATGACCGAGTACTCGGGCCTGCGGTTCCTGCTGTTCTTCATCGGCGAGTTCGCCTCGGCCGGCGCCTTCGCGATCATCGCCTCGACCCTCTTCCTCGGTGGCTACTACCTGCCCGGGCTCGACATGGACGCCAACTACATGAACGTGGTCGGCCCGATCGTCGTGCTCGTGAAGATGCTGATCGTGGGCTTCTTCATCTTCTGGGCCCGGTTCAGCTACCCCCGCTTCCGTGAGGATCAGCTCCAGACCGTCGCCTGGACCGTGCTGATCCCCATCGCCCTGGTGAACATCTTCGCCACGATGGTCCTGAAGGTGGCGTTCTGATGGCCCGCTCCCCCGAACCGAAGGCCCCCTTCTACGGCAAGGGCATGCTGCTCGGGCTCAAGGTCACGATGACCGAGCTCCTGCGCACGCTCTTCCCGCACGACGGGGCCAAGAAGCTGGTGCCGGCGCCCACCACCGGTGCGGTCACGGTGCAGTACCCGCGGGAGAAGGAGGACCCGACCCCCCGGGCCCGGGGCGTCATCGCCCTCCACGAGGGCAACTGCACCGCCTGCATGCTCTGCGCCCGGAGCTGCCCCGACTGGTGCATCTACATCGAGGGCCACAAGGAGCAGGCGCCGCCCCGCCGCCCCGGCGGCAAGCCCCGCCAGGTCAACGCCCTCGACCGCTTCGACATCGACTACTCGCTCTGCATGTACTGCGG
>CAYQGF010000568.1:0-2212 GCA_964416885.1 uncultured Iamiaceae bacterium | reverse complement strand
AGTACGCGTTCCTGGTGCAGCCGGTGCTGGCCGGACACGGGCCGACGTTGCTCGCCGGCCTGGGCGAGCGCATCCAGCTCGAGCCCGTGGGTCGCCATGAGCTCCGGTCGGGGGCGGTCGTCCAGCGCTACCGGCCGGCGCCACCGGCGGCCTGACCTGACCGGTCCCGGCCCGGTGGCCACCGCCCGCTCCTCGCCCTCGGAGCGGCGTCAGGCCAGAGCCGGGAACTCCGTCCACGGGTCGAGGAAGGTGGCCTCCCACCGGTCGGCGTGGCCGGGGACGGCGAGGCGGTAGTAGATCGTCCGGCGGACGTGCTCGGAGGTGTTGCCGCCCTTGTTGTGGCCGAGCAGGAAGTGGGCGAGCACCAGGTCGCCGCGCCGGCCCCGCACCGGACGGGGCGGACCGAGGGGAAGGGGCGGGTGGAGCAGGGTCGAGTGCCCCCCGCTCGGCTGGAGGGCCCGGGTGCCGCGCTCGTGGAACAGGCGCGAGTGGTCGAGGTGGGACCCGGGCCAGACCCACAGGTTGCCGGTCCCGTCGGCGACCTGGTCGGTGAGGAGGACACCGGCGAGCAGCGTGAAGGAGGCCGGCGGGTCCTGGCCCGGTGCGTGGCCGTCGACGTGCGGCCCGCCCGGGACATGGCTCCACGGCGGCCGGGTCGTGGAGACCTGGATGTGGTCGAAGGCGTGATCGAGGGCCTGCGGGGCCACCAGCTCCTGGGCGACGGCGAGGGCGGGCGACTCCCGCAGCACGGCGTCGCAGCGGGGCAGCCGGGCGACCGGTGGGAACCAGGCCGTCACGCCCGGCCCCCCATCGCCCTCCAGGGGCTCGGCCTCGACGATCAGGTCGTCGACCTCGTCGTCGGCGGCGGCGAGCAGCTCCTCGGGGACGACGGCGGGCACCACGAGGTAGCCGTCACGGGCGAAGGTGCGGAAGCTCTCCTCGCCCAGCCACGCCACGGCCCGAGGCTCGCCGTCGCCCGCGGACCGGGGCAAGCGACTTTCCGACCGGACGGTCGTGGGCGATCCCCCTGTGCACCCCGTGGAGCCGGCGGTCCCGGCGGTCCCGGCGGTCAGCCGGTGAAGCGGCCGGAACGGATCCGGTCGGCCTCCATGAGCTGGATCTCCTGGGCGGCCGAGACGACGATGGCCGGGTCGGGGACGTGGTCGAGGTCGGGGTTCCGGTCGACGTAGTCGACCGAGTCGAGGATCACCCGGATGGCGTTGAGGCGGGCCAGGTGCTTGTCGCCGGAGCGGATGATCGTCCACGGCGTGTCGGCCGACGAGGTCCGGCGCAGCATCCGGTACTTCATCTCGGTGAAGTCGTCCCAGTGCTCCTGGGCCTGGAGGTCGATCTCGCTCAGCTTCCACTGCCGGAGCGGGTCGGTGCGGCGGCGTTCGAACCGACGGGCCTGCTCCTCCTTGGTGACCGAGAAGTAGAGCTTGACGAGGACCGTGCCCGAGCGGACCAGGTCCTTCTCGAAGCCCACCACGCCCCGCAGGAAGTGCCGGTACTCCTCGTCGGTGCAGAAGCCAAAGACCGGCTCCACCATGGAGCGGTTGTACCAGGAGCGGTCGAACAGGACCATCTCCCCGTTGGTCGGGAACTGGGCCACGTACCGCTGGAAGTACCACTGGCCCCGCTGCTCGGTGGTCGGCCGGCCGAGGGCGACCACCCGATAGTGCTTCTCGTTCATGTAGCGGGTGACCCGGCGGATCGTGCCGCCCTTGCCCGCCGCGTCCCGCCCCTCGAACAGGACGATCATGCGCCGGCCCTGGTCCTCCAGGTGGCGCTGGAGCTTGAGCAGCTCGACCTGGAACGGCTTCAGCTCGTCCTCCTGCCGGGCGCGCCGCACCGCCCGCCGTACGGCCTTCGGAGACTCGTCCATCGCTCGACGCTACGACGCCCCCCGCCACCCGGCCAAGGGTCGAAGGTCCCGTCACGGGCACTCGGGTGCGTCGGAGGACGCGGTTGGGGGAGAATGGGGAGATGCCGTCCACCGCCTGGTCCGGGGCCATCAGCTTCGGGCTCGTCTCGATCCCGGTGAAGCTCTACTCGGCGGTCAGCCGCAGGACCGTCCGCTTCCACCAGGTCGACACCCGCACCGGCGCCCGGGTCAAGCAGAAGCGGGTCTCGGCCGCCGACGGGTCCGAGGTGGCCTGGGACGACATCGCCAAGGGCTACGAGCAGGCCGACGGCGAGTACGTGCTGCTCA
>CAYQGF010000567.1:0-2224 GCA_964416885.1 uncultured Iamiaceae bacterium | reverse complement strand
GCTCCTCCTCGATGATCTCGTTGCAGAGGTCGATGCACTCGTCGCAGATGTAGACGCTCGGGCCCGCGATGAGCTTCTTCACCTGCTTCTGCGACTTGCCGCAGAACGAGCACTTCAGCAGCTCGCCGCCTTCTCCGAACTTGGCCACCGGGGTTCCCCTGTCGGTCTGTTGGTCGGGTGGGTCAGGTCTTCCGTGTCTACCCGCTGCGTCAGCTCGCCGCGGTGATGGGCCCCGTGCGATCGACGGCCTCGCGGGCCGCGATCACCTCGTCGATGATGCCGTACTCCCGGGCCTCGGGGGCGGACAGGACGAAGTCGCGGTCGGTGTCGCGCTGGATCTTCTCGATGTCCTGGCCGCTGTGGCGGGCCAGGATCTCGTTCAGCAGGTCGCGCATCCGCATGATCTCGCGGGCCTGGATCTCGATGTCGGAGGCCTGGCCGCCGCCGCTCCCCCACGGCTGGTGGAGCAGCACCCGGGCGTGGGGCAGCGCCATGCGCTTGCCCGGCGTGCCCGCGGCCAGCAGCACCGCCGCGGCCGAGGCCGCCTGCCCGAAGCAGATCGTGGCGATGTCGGGCTTGACGTACTGCATGGTGTCGTAGATGGCGAACAGCGCGGTGATGTCGCCACCGGGGCTGTTGATGTAGACGTTGATGTCCTTGTCGGGGTTCTCCGACTCCAGGTGCAGCAGCTGGGCCGACACCAGGTTGGCGATCGTGTCGTCGATCGGCGTGCCCAGGAAGATGATGTTGTCCTTGAGCAGGCGGGAGTAGAGGTCGAAGGCCCTCTCGCCCCGGTTGGTCTGCTCGACCACCGTGGGCACCAGGTAGTTGTAGGCGGGTTCCATCAGGCGTCCTGGGGGTCGGGGGCGTCGGCGTCACCGTGATCATGATCGTGGTGATCGTGATCGTCGTGGTCGTGCTCGGGGTCGGCGAGGAGCGCGGCGGAGTCGAGGACCGTGCCGTCGTGGTCGACGACCTCGATGCGCTCCAGCACCCAGTCCATCGCCTTGCGGGTGCGCACGTCGGAGCGTACCAACGGGATCTGCCCGTTGCGCTCGAACTGCTCGCGCACCTTCTTGGCCGGCTGGCCGACCCGGGCCGAGACCGACTCGATCTCGGCGTCGAGGTCGTCGTCGTCGACCTCGATGCCCTCGGCGGTGGCCACGGCCCGCAGGGCCAGGTCGACCCGCACCGACCGCTCGGCCGCCTCGCGCAGCTCCTCGCGGAAGGCCTCCGGGTCCTGCCCGGTCAGCTGGAGGTACTGGCCCAGCTCGATGCCCTGGGCCCGCAGGCGGAGGGCGAGGTCCTGGACGCGGGTCTGCATCTCGCTCTCGACCAGCGGCTCGGGGACGTCGATGTCGACCAGCTTGCCCAGCTCGTCGGCGGTGCCCTCCCGGACGTTCATCTGGGCCTGCGAGGCCTTCACCGCCGCCAGGCGGGTGCGGAGGTCGTCGCGCAGGGCCTCGACGGTGGTGAACTCGGAGGCCTCGGTGGCGAAGGCGTCGTCGAGGTCGGGCAGGACCGTCTCCCGGACCTCCTTGACGAGGACCTTGAACTCGACCGGCTCGCCGTCGCCGGGGTGGGTGGCCTCGAAGCTCAGGATGTCGCCGACCTTGGCGCCCACGAGGTTCTCGTCGAGCTCGGGGACGATCGAGCCGGCGCCGACGCGGTACTGGTAGCCCTCGGCGGTGAGGTTGTCGAGGGCCTCGCCGTCGCGGGAGCCGGAGATGTCGATGGTGACGGTGTCCTTGTCGACCGCGGGCCGGTCCACGTCCGACAGGGTGGAGAACTGCTCGCGCAGGTGCTCGACCCGCTCGTCGACCTCCTCGTCGGTGGGCTCGGGCGAGTCGATGACGACCCGCAGCGAGGCGTAGCCGCCGACGACGACCTCGGGCCGGACCTCGACGGTGGCGTCGAAGGTGACGTCGCCGGCGTCCTCGCCCGCGGTGATCTCGATCTCCGGCGGGGCGATGGCGTCGACCTCGTGCTCGACGATCGCCGCCGCGTAGTACTCGGGCAGGGCGTGCTGGAGGGCATCGTTGCGCGCCGCCTCCAGTCCGACCCGGGCCTCGAGCACCTTGCGGGGCACCTTGCCGGGGCGGAAGCCCGGCAGCCGGACCTCCCGCGCCATCCGCTTGAAGGCGGCATCGACCTCGCGCTCGAAGTCCGCACCCGGGACCTCGACGCGGAGCTTGACCTTGTTGCCCTCGGCGGGCTCGACGGT
>CAYQGF010000566.1:0-2232 GCA_964416885.1 uncultured Iamiaceae bacterium | reverse complement strand
AGCGCCTCCATGTCCCAGTTCTGGCCCTGGAGGACGCCCATGTCCCGGACCTGGAGCATGTGGACGCAGAGCGTGTCGCTCCAGTCCGGCGACGGCGGCGGGAAGGCCTCGTAGGCGTAGGTGTCGGTGACGACGACGGCGATGTCGTGGCGGCGCACCCACTCGACCGAGTGCAGCGACGGCCCCGGGAACCGGAACTGGTCGCCCTTGGCGTAGCGCTCCCGCCGGCCGGCGTGGTGGTGGCGCATGTCGCCGGTGCGGACGAGCAGGGCGTCGCCGGGCTCGGGGGTGAGGCCGGCCGCCTCGTAGGCCTCATCCAGGTCGTCGCCGGTGAGGGCGTAGCCGGGGTCGATCTCGTCGAGGGCCTCGACGCCCCGCTGCCGGGCGATGTCGACCACGACGCCCCGGGTGACGATCGGCGTCAGCGTCTCGGCCCCACAGACGCTCGCCCCGGTCTCCGGGGAGATCGACGTGGCCGGGAAGCCGTTCCAGATCAGCCCGTCGTAGGTGACGTGGGCGAGGGTGTCGAGGTGGGTCGCGGCGCAGGTCGACATCGTCACCGAGTCGTCGGAGGTCGCCCACACGCCCGGGACCAGGGGGTCGCGGTCGTTGACCAGGTCCATGGTCAGCTCGGGGTTGCGCCGGTGCGGGGGCTGGCCGACCTGCGGTGAGTCCGGCCCGAGGTCGAGCGCCAGGGAGAACCGCTCCCCCGACCGCACGCACGCCGCCCCCCGCCGGGCGGCCTCGTCGTCGAGCAGGTTGGCACAGCCCCGCTGGTCGTCGTCGCCCCACCGCCCCCAGTTGGACACCCGCGCCCGCACCTCCTCCAAGTGCGACGGCAACGACATCGACGGCAGCGGCTCAGCCACGCCGCTGGCCCGTCCGTCGACCGCCCGGCCGCCCGCCCAACCGTCGACCCGAAGATGGGCAGCGCGCCACCCATCCGGTGGCGCGTCGACCATCTTCTCGTCGCCCGAAGGAGAAGGTGGGCAGCGCGCCACCCATCCGGTGGCGCGCTGACCAACTCAACGCCACCGAGCGAGGCCCGCTCGTCACGTCAGGGACAGGACGGCCCGGTTGACCTTGCCGTCGTGCATAGCGGTGAGGGCGTCCTGCACGCCGTCGAGCGGGTAGGTGGCCGACACCAGCTCATCGAGCATCAGCCGGCCGGCCTGGTACAGCTCGACGAACAGCGGGATGTCATGGTGCGGCCGGGCGGTGCCATAGCGGCAGCCCATGATCGACTTGTCGTTGTAGAGCGACTGGACGACGAAGCTGGCCTCGGTGCCGAGCTTGGGCACGCCGAGCAGGATGCACTGCCCGCCCCAGTCGAGGGTGTCGATGGCGGTGCGGATCAGGGCCGGGTGGCCGACGCACTCGAAGGCGTGGTCGACGCCGTTCGGGCAGATCTCCTTGACCGCGGCGACGGTGTCGACGTCGGGGCCGGCGGCGATGAAGTGGGTGGCGCCGAAGGCCCGGGCCGCCTCCTCCTTGGCCGGGTTGGCGTCGACGGCGATGATCGGCAGGGCATCGCTCAGCCGGAGGCCCTGGAGGACGTTGAGGCCGATGCCGCCCACGCCGATCACCACGGCCGACTGACCGTGGGTGGGCTTGGCCCGGTTGAGAACGGCGCCGGTGCCGGTGACCACGGCGCAGCCGATCAGGCAGGCCGACTCCAGCGGCACGTCGGGGTCGATCACGACGGCCTGGTTCTCCTTGACCACCGTGACCTCGGAGAACACGCCGGCGTTGGCGAACTGGAAGGCCTTGGTGCCGCCCACGGTGAACGGCGCCCGCAGCTTCCCGTAGCCCTCCCGGCAGTGCGACGGCAGCCCCCGGGCGCAGGCCGAACAGCGGCCGCAGAACCCCATGGTGGTGAGGACGACGTGGTCGCCGGGCGTCACCGAGGTGACGGCGTCGCCGACCGCCTCGACCACGCCGGCGCCCTCGTGGCCCAGCACGACCGGCGTGGGGAACGGGATCGTGCCGTCGACGACCGAGACGTCGCTGTGGCACAGCCCGGCGTTGTGGATGCGGACCCGGACCTCGTCGGCCCGGACGTCGCGCACCTCCACGTCGTCCCGTACCTCCAGCTCCCCCGTCCACACGATCCCCTTCACGCTCTTCCTCCAATAGGTCGAATGGCCAAGCCATCGGTATCCCGCGACCGGCGCTCAGCCCGGCGCAGCCGCTGGGGGGCCCGGGGGGCCTCCCCCCGGACGAAGCCGATCG
>CAYQGF010000565.1:0-2238 GCA_964416885.1 uncultured Iamiaceae bacterium | reverse complement strand
AGGCCCGCGGCATGGTGTTGACGTTCATGGTCCAGTAGCCCCAGCTGGCGCCGGCACAGCTGGAGATCCAGTCGGCGCAGTCGGGCTCCTGCTCGGCGCCCAGCACCAGGTCGCCCCCCTCGGGCACGTCCTCGGGGGCAACGGTGGTCTCGGTGTCGTCGCCGCCCGCGCCACTGGAGGCGTCGCCCCCGTCGTCGTCCTCGCTCCCCCCGCAGGAGGAGGCGAGGAGGGCGAAGCCCAACAGGAGGGCGAAGAACGAGAGCAACCGTCGGCTGCGAACCATGTGGGGACTCCTCAGTGGGGTGTGGAGGAAGCCGCCGGCAGGTGTGGGGGCCCGCCTACGGCCCGGCACCAGGAGGGTGGCGGTCACCCACCTGGCGATCGGTCGCGCAAGGTACCACACGGCTGGTCACATGTGTCCCGGACCGCCCCCGCGAGGGTGCACCCTGCCCACAGGGAGGGGTGACGTCGGTTACGTGGCGTCGGGGGTGACGATGCGGGCGAAGTCCTCGGCGACGAGGGACGCGCCGCCGACGAGGGCACCGTCGATGTCGGGCTGGCCCATCAGCTCGGCCGCGTTGCCGGGCTTGACCGAGCCGCCGTACTGGACCCGCACGGTCGCGGCCGCGTCCTCCCCCGCCACCTCGGCGACGGTGTCGCGGACGACCTTGCACATGGCCTGGGCGTCCTCGGCGCTGGCGGTGCGGCCGGTGCCGATGGCCCAGATGGGCTCGTAGGCGACGACCAGCCCGCCGACCTGGGCGGGGCTGACGCCGGCCAGCCCGGCCCGGACCTGGCCCGCGACCTTCTCCTCGGCGCCGCCGGCCTCCCGCTCCTCCAGGGTCTCGCCGCAGCACATGATCGGGGTCATGCCGTTGGCGAGGATGGCGAGGACCTTCTTGTTGACCATCTCGTCGGTCTCGCCGAACAGCTCGCGGCGCTCGGAGTGCCCGCAGATCACGTAGGCGACGTTGAGCTTGGCCAGCATCGCCGGCGCCACCTCACCGGTGAAGGCGCCCTTCTCCTCCCAGTGGCAGTGCTGGGCGCCCAGGATGACGGCCATCTTGTCCTGCTCGATCGCGGTCTGGAGCGTGCGCAGGTCGGTGAAGGGGGCGTGGACCGAGACGTCGACGGCCAGGTCGTCCTCCTCGCCGAGCAGGTAGTTGAGCTTCTGCACCGTGGCCAGGGCCTCGAAGTGGTTGTGGTGCATCTTCCAGTTGCCGCTGATCAGCGGGCGACGGGCGGTGGCCATGGGGCTCCTCCGAGGTGAGTGGCCCCTCGCGCCGAGAAGCGCTGGGGGTCAAGCGATGAGTCAGGTCAGTTGTTGCTGGAGCTGCGACGACGGTCCGGTGGGCCCGGCGGCAGCCCCGATGGCTGCCAGCACTGGCGCCAGCCCGAGCCGGCGAGCGCAGCGAGCTTCGGCGGGACTGGCCCAGCAGTCGCCGGTCGGAGTCACGCGGGACGTTCGGTCTGTCGCAGCGCGTCGAGGCCGGGCAGGTCGCCCTGCTCGAGCAGCTCGAGGCTGGCGCCGCCGCCGGTGGAGATGTGGTCGATGCGGTCGGCCAGGTCGAACTGGGCGACCGCGGCGGCGCTGTCGCCCCCGCCGACCACGGTGAAGCCCCGGCACTCGGCCACCGCCTCGGCGACGGTGCGGGTGCCGGCGGCGAAGCGGGGGTCCTCGAACACGCCCATGGGGCCGTTCCACAGCACCTGGCGGGCGTCGAGGATCACGTCGCTGAACTCGGCCGCGGTGCCGGGGCCGATGTCGAGGCCCATCCAGCCGTCGGGGACATCGCGCCCGACCTGGCGGACGTCGCCACCGGCGCTGGGGTCGCCGATCTTCCCGCCGGGGCCGAGGGCGGTGATGTCCGACGGCAGGTGCAGCGGGGCGCCCGAGTCGAGCAGCTCCTTGCACCGGGCGACCTGGTCCTCCTCCAGCAGGCTCGACCCGACGTGGTGGCCCTGGGCGGCCAGGAAGGTGAAGCACATGCCGCCGCCGATGATCAGGCTGTCGCAGACGTCGAGCAGGGCGCCGATCACGCCGAGCTTGTCGCTGACCTTGGCCCCGCCGAGGATCCCGACGAAGGGCCGCTTGGGGTTGGTGCGACAGCCGAGCAGGACGTCGACCTCCTCGGCCAGCAGCCGCCCGGCTGCGCTCGGCAGCCGGGTGGGCGGGCCGACGATCGAGGCGTGGGCCCGGTGCGACGCCCCGAAGGCGTCGTTGACGTAGCCGTCCTG
>CAYQGF010000564.1:0-2241 GCA_964416885.1 uncultured Iamiaceae bacterium | reverse complement strand
ACGCCCAGGTAGCCGTTGGTGATGGGCAGGCCCTGCACCAGCCGGTCGGCGACGGTCTTGGCGGTGGCGATCGGGACGGCGAAGCCGACGCCGACGTTCCCGCCGGACTCGCTGGCGATCGAGTCGTTGACGCCGATCACCCGACCGGCCCGGTCGGCGAGCGCGCCGCCCGAGTTGCCGGGGTTGATCGGGGCGTCGGTCTGGATCATCGGGACGGCGCCGCCCGGTGTCTGGACCGACCGTCCCACGGCGCTGACCACTCCGGAGGTGACGGTCTGGTCGAGCCCGAACGGGCTGCCGATGGCGACGGCGAGCTGGCCGACCTCCGGGTCCTGGGTCGCCAGCTGGGCTTCGGTCAGGCCGTCGGCCTCGACGCGCACGACGGCGATGTCCGAGCCGTCGTCCGCTCCGACCACGGTGCCGTCGAGCGTGCGGCCGTCGGCCAGGCGGACGGTGACGGCCCGGGCGCCGTCCACCACGTGGGCCGCGGTCATGATCAGGCCCTGGTCGGCGTCGTAGACGAAGCCGGAGCCGAGCCCGGACTGGGTCTCGAGCTGCACGACGGCCGGGCTGAGGGCGGCGGCCACCGCGGCGACGGGCTCGTCGGTGCTCGACGCGCTCGACCCGCCCTCCACGACCGGTGTGGTGCCGGTTGCCGGCTCGACGCCCGTCGTCGTCACCCGGTCCTCGCCGACCTGGTTGCCGGCGGCGAAGCCGACGCCGGCGGCGCCGCCGAGGGCCAGGGCCGACAGGAGGGCGGCCGCGGCGACCTTGGGGGCGCGGCGGGGCCGGCGGCCCGAGGGCCCGGCCCCGGGCGCCGCGGGCGGGGGGACGGGCGGCGGCGCACCGGGGTCGGGACGGCCCCATCCGGGGGTGGACCGGGCGGGGTCGGGGAAGGCGGGGCCGGGGGGCGTCCAGGGCGGCGGGACGCCCCACGGGACCTCCGCCGTGGGGGAAGGACCAGCCCCGGCCGGAGGGGTCGGGGGACGTGACGGCGCCGGTGGCACCGGCGGGAGGGTTGTGGTGCCACCGGCGGGTCGCGGGGCGGGGTTCCAGGTCGTCGTGTCCACCGGGTCCTCTTCGGTCGGGGCTGGTCGGGTGACCGGCACCGTACGGATGGCCCGGGAAAAGTGGGCGAAGACCAGGGGAAACGTCGCCTAAGGAGCCGAGCCGCCAGGCGAGGCGACCCAGAAGCACAGTGCGTTGTCCTCCGAGGCTCTGCCGAGGAGAGGTCCGGCCCGACCCGGTCCTCTCCACGCCGGCCCTGAGGCAACCTGGGAGGACCCTGGGCCCGGCGGCTACCCGTGGAACTCGTCGGTGGCGACGACGGCGACGTAGACGTCGCGGATGTCGCGGGTCGACCGGAGGGTCGCGGCCTGCGCGGTGCGCTCGGCCGGGGTGAGGGCACGGGCCAGGAGGGTCTGGCCCACCACGTTGACCCGGGCCGAGCGCCCCTCGGCCGACGACACGATCAGCCGGGCCACGGTCGAACGGCTGGCGCCCCCGGCGAGGAGGCCGGCGAAGTAGGCTCGGCCCTCGGCGTCGGCGCTCCGGCGCAGGGCCCGCTGGTAGAGCAGGTCGACCCATCCCTCCGGTGTCGATCCACCCTGGGCGTAGGCCTCGGGCGAGGCGAGGATGCCGATCAGCACGTTGTCCATCGGCAGCCCGGCGACGAGGCGGTCCCGCCAGTAGGCCCGGCCCGTGGCGTCGATGGACCGGCCCAGGTACCGGCTGTAGGTGTCGGCCAGGACGTTGCCACCGGCGCCCTCCCGGCTGCGGGCCAGCGAACGGGCCACCGCGGCCCGGCTCCCGCCGAGCTCGATGCGCCGGGCCCAGAACCACTGGTCGACGTTCGAGGGCTGGCGCCCGAAGAAGGTCTGGTACAGCTCGCGGACGTAGGGGCTCTCGGCCCGCTCGGGGAACGGCTCGATGGTGGCCGACACGCAGCCGGCGGGGCCGTTCACCGGGTTGCAGCGGGCCACGGTGCCCCCGGGGACCTCGACCACGTAGCCGGTGCGGAAGGGCCGGGCGTACTCGGCCACCGGATAGTCGGTCGACACCCACTGGGCGCCGCTGGCGAAGGCGGCGTCCCGGAGGCTGGTGTCGCCGGCCCGGGCCTCGATCGTGTCCCCGTCGGCGCGGGTGCGGACCATGTAGCCGGCGTCGACCAGGCCCTGGATGCGCGTCGTCTGGCGGGCGTCGTTCTCCTTGACGAAGGCGGCGTCGGGCTGGCCCGGCGTC
>CAYQGF010000563.1:232-2248 GCA_964416885.1 uncultured Iamiaceae bacterium | reverse complement strand
TCGTCCCGGCCCGGGGCGGCAAGGACCACCTCTTCTCGGTACTGCACCGGCTGGTCTCGGCCGCCCGGCACCCCACCGGCCGCACCGACCTCGGCGGCGCCCTCGACACCCTCGGCGCCGTCGCCCGGCGCCGGGGCCTGATCGCCGTGGTGAGCGACTTCCTCGAGCCGCCGGAGCGCTGGGCCCAACCCCTCGCCCGGGCCGCGGTGCGCCACGAGGCGCTGTGCATCGAGATCGTCGACCCCCGCGAGGTCGAGCTCCCCAACGTCGGCGTCCTCCACATGGTCGACCCCCGCACCGACGAGCTGTTCGAGGTCCAGACCGCCAACCCCAAGGTCCGGGAGCGGTACGCCGCCGCCGCCGCGGCCCAGCGGGGCGCCATCGCCGACGCGATCCGGGCCGCCGGCGCCGACCACCTCCAGCTCCGCACCGACAGCGACTGGCTGCTCGACATCGTCCGGTTCGTGGCCCGGCGCCGCGACCGCGTCCGCGACATCGCCCCCCGGACCTCGGCATGACCCGCCGGTCCCCGCTCCCCCCTCCTGAAGGCCCGCCGTGTTCGCCCTGACCTACCTGGCCCCGAGCCGCTTCTGGCTGCTGCTCGGCGTGGTCGCCCTCGCCGCCGCCTACGTCGTGCTCCAGACCCGGCGCCGCACCTACGCCGTCCGCTTCACCAACCTCGACCTGCTCCAGAGCGTCGCGCCCCGGTCCCCCGGCTGGCGGCGGCACGTCCCGGCCATCTTCCTGCTGATGGCGATCGCGGCACTGGTGGTGGCGGTGGCCCGGCCGGCGCGGGAGGAACGGGTGCCGCGCGAGCGGGCCACCGTCGTGATGGCCATCGACACCTCGCTGTCGATGATGGCCGAGGACATCGACCCCAACCGGCTGGTCGCGGCGCAGCGGGCCGCCAAGACCTTCCTCGACATCCTCCCGCCGCAGATCAACGTGGGGCTGGTGAGCTTCAACGGCACCGGCACGATCCTCGTCCCGCCGACGACCGACCGACAGCGGGTCCGCAACGCCATCGACACCCTCGAGCTCGACGAGCGCACGGCCATCGGCGAGGCGATCTTCACCTCGCTCCAGGCCATCCGGCAGGCGCCCCGGGCCGAGGGCGACGAGGACAACGAGGACGTCCCGGCCCGCATCGTCCTGCTGTCCGACGGCAAGACGACCGTCGGCCGGCCCGACTCGGTGGGCGCCCAGGCCGCCCGGGACGCCGGCGTCCCGGTGAACACGATCGCCTTCGGCACCGAGGACGGCGTGATCGTGCTGCCGCAGGAGACCGCCCCCATCCCGGTCGACGTCGACTACCAGGCCCTGGAGCAGATCGCCGACGCCACCGGCGGCAAGGCGTTCCGGGCCGCGAGCGAAGCCGACCTGCGCGAGGTGTACCGCAACATCGGCTCGTCGATCGGCTACGAGATCGAGTTCCGGGAGGTCGGACGCTGGTTCGTCGGCGCCGGCATGCTGCTCCTGTTCGTCGGCTCGACCCTCTCGCTCCTCTGGTTCAGCCGCCTCCCCTGAGGCCAACGGCCGGTGAACAGTCGAAAGGTGCGTCGTCGGACCGGGGGCGGGCTGGCATGCTGACCGGGTGAGCCGGCGCACGAAGATCATCGCGACCATGGGCCCTGCCTCGGAGTCGGAGGCGACCCTCAAGGACATGGTCGAGGCCGGCGCGGACGTGATCCGCATCAACCTCTCCCACGGCACCCTCGACGACGCCATCGACCGCTACCGGCGGCTGCGGCGGGTCGAGGAGGCGGTCGGGCGCCCGCTCGGCATCCTCGCCGACCTGCCCGGCCCGAAGGTCCGGGCCGGGTCCTTCCCCGACGGCGGCGCCCACCTGTCCACCGACTCCACCATCCTGATGAGCCCCGGCGACGACCCGAGCGACGCCGAGCGGGTCCACGTCGACTACGCCGGACTGCTCCAGGACATGCACGCCGGTGACCGCATGGTGTTCGGCGACGGCGGCGTGGTCGTCGAGGTCGTCGACTCGACGGGCGACGCCCT
>CAYQGF010000563.1:0-222 GCA_964416885.1 uncultured Iamiaceae bacterium | reverse complement strand
TCCGGTGGGCCACGCGTGCCGTGCGGTCGACGGGGGTGCTCCACGGTGGGCGCCTCCAGGGCCGGCCCGGGGTCCACATCCCGTCCGAGCGGCTCCGCGTCCCGACGCCCACCGACCGCGACCTCATGCTGCTCGACGCCTTCGTCACCGAGGGCGTCGACATGATCGCGGTGTCGTTCGTCCGCTCCGCCCACGACATCCGGCGGGTCGGCACCGAGCCCC
>CAYQGF010000562.1:0-2255 GCA_964416885.1 uncultured Iamiaceae bacterium | reverse complement strand
CCGGCGGGTCGGTGAAGGACCGCATCGCAGTTCGCATGGTCGACGCCGCCGAGGCCGACGGCTCGCTGCGGCCCGGTGGCACGATCGTCGAGCCGACCAGCGGCAACACCGGCGTGGGGCTGGCCATCGTCGCCCAGCAACGGGGCTACGCGTGCACGTTCGTGTGCCCGGACAAGGTGTCGGGCGACAAGGTCGCGGTGCTGCGGGCCTACGGCGCCGAGGTCGTGGTCTGCCCCACCGCCGTCGACCCGTCGCACCCGGACTCCTACTACTCGGTGTCCGACCGGCTGGTCCGCGACATCCCCGGCGCCTGGAAGCCCGACCAGTACTCCAACCCGAACAACCCGGCCTCCCACGTGGCCACCACCGGGCCGGAGATCTGGGAGGACACCGAGGGCCGGGTCACCCACTTCGTGGCCGGCATCGGCACCGGCGGCACGATCACCGGCACCGGCCGCTACCTCAAGGAGGTCAGCGACGGGCGGGTCCAGGTGATCGGCGCCGACCCCGAGGGCTCGGTCTACTCCGGGGGCAGCGGCCGTCCGTACCTGGTCGAGGGGGTGGGCGAGGACTTCTGGCCCACCGCCTACGACCCCAGCATCCCCGACCGGGTGATCGCCGTCAGCGACAAAGACAGCTTCACCATGACCCGGCGGCTGGCCCGGGAGGAGGGCCTGCTCGTCGGCGGGTCGTGCGGGATGGCGGTCGTGGCCGCGGCCCGGGTGGCGGCCGAGGGCGGCCCCGACGACGTGGTGGTCGTGCTGCTGCCCGACGGCGGCCGGGGCTACCTGTCCAAGATCTTCGACGACGGGTGGATGGCCGACTACGGCTTCCTCGACACCGCCGGCGGCGAGGTGACGGTGGGCGACGTGTTCCGGTCCAAGGCCGGCGACGCCCCACCGCTGGTGCACGTCCACCCCGACGAGACCATCGGCTCCGCCGTCGCCGTCCTGCGGGAGTACGGCGTCTCGCAGATGCCGGTGCTGCGGGCCGAGCCACCGGTCATGGCGGCCGAGGTGGCCGGCACCATCGACGAGCGCGACTTGCTGAGCGTCATCGCCAGCGGGGCGGCCACCGTCGACGACCCCATCGAGGAGCACATGTCCCCCGTCCTGCCCCTGATCGGCTCGGGCGAGCCCCTGTCGACCCTGCTCGACACCCTCCACCGCGCCGACGCCGTCCTGGTCGTCACCGACGGCACGCCCCGCGGGATCCTGTCCCGCCAGGACGTGCTCGGCTTCCTGGCGGCCGGCCGATGAGCAGCGCCGCCGACGAGCACGGCTTCGCCACCCGGGCCATCCACGCCGGCCAGGAGCCCGACCCGGCCACCGGCGCGGTCGTCGTCCCGATCCACCAGACCTCGACCTACGCCCAGGACGGCGTGGGCGGGCTGCGGGGCGGCTACGAGTACTCCCGTTCGGCCAACCCGACCCGCACCGCGCTGGAGACGCTGCTGGCCTCGCTGGAGGGGGGCGCCGTCGGGCTGGCGATGGCGTCGGGCCTGGCCGCCGAGGACACCCTGCTGCGGACGGTGTGTGCGCCGGGCGACCACGTCGTCGTCCCGGCCGACGCCTACGGCGGCACCTACCGGCTGTTCGCCCAGGTGCTGGAGCGCTGGGGCGTGGCCCACACGTCGGTCGACCTCACCGACCTCGACGCCGTGGCCGCGGCCTGCACGCCCACGACCCGCGTGGTGTGGTGCGAGACGCCGACCAACCCGCTGCTCGGCATCGCCGACATCGCCGCCCTGGCCGCCGTGGCCCACGACACCGGCGCCCTGCTGGCGGTCGACAACACCTTCGCCTCGCCCTACCTCCAGCAGCCCCTCGCCCTGGGCGCCGACGTCGTCGTCCACTCGACCACCAAGTACCTGGGCGGGCACTCCGACGTGGTCGGCGGGGCGCTGGTCGCCGCCGACGCCGAGCTGGGCGAGCGGCTGCGGTACCACCAGAACGCCCTCGGCTCGGTGCCCGGCCCCTTCGACTCGTGGCTGGTGATGCGGGGGGCCAAGACCCTCGCCGTCCGCATGGACCGCCACTGCGCCAACGCCGAGGCCGTCGCCGCCTGGCTGGCCGAGCGGCCCGACGTGGCCACCGTCCTCTACCCCGGCCTCCCCGACCACCCCGGCCACGACGTCGCCGCCCGGCAGATGCGGGCCTTCGGCGGGATGGTCAGCGTGCGGCTCACCGGGGGCGAGGAGGCGGCGCTGCGGCTGTGCGAGCGCACCGAGGTCTTCACCCTGGCCGAGTCGTTGG
>CAYQGF010000561.1:0-2266 GCA_964416885.1 uncultured Iamiaceae bacterium | reverse complement strand
CGACCTGACGGCCCGGGCCCGCTGGACCACCGCGCCGACCAGCAGCTCGGCGGTGAGGACCCGGTTGTCGAGCACGGCGGCGAGGGCCGTCTCGTTGGTGACCCCGCCGAGCTCGGCCAGGCGTCCGGTCACCCGCAGGTTCTGGCGCGACCGGGGCGACAGGGCCGAGCGCTCGAAGCCGTGCAGCACCGAGTAGCCCTCCAACAGCTCGTCCGGGTTCGTCGACCAGTGCGAGTCGTTGGCGTTGGCGACCACGTCGGTCCGCTCCAACTGGGGCACCCGGGCGTACGGCACCAGGCCGGGGCTGCGGGCGCCGGGCTCCTCGACCCAGTCGTCGCCGGGGTCCGAGCCGTCGACCAGGGCGACCCGGTTCTCGTACAGGAGGGCGGCGATCATGTCGGTCTGCACCCGGTCCCGGAACCGGCGCTGGGCCGCCTCGGTGAGGTTCGGGGTGGCCGAGCCGTCGATGTACCAGGCCCGGCCGGAGCGGTCGGCGGCCAAGGTGTTCACCCACGGGATGCCCTGGTGGGTGGCGAACGCGGTTCGGACGTCGTCGATCGACGTGGCTCGGCCGATGTCGAGCCAGTGGGCCAGGAGCGTGGTGTTGTCGAGGTTGGCGTCGCGGTAGGTGAACGCGGTGTCGAGGCCCCAGCCCAGCAGCGGGAGGTTGACCATGGGCCCGTGGTGGGTGCGCCACAGGTCCCGTGCGACGGTGGTGACCTCGCCGTCGTCGCCCCGCACCTCCACCGAGACCGTCGTCGACGTCATCTCCCGCTCCTCGTCGCCGTGGCGGTAGGCGGTGGGCCGGCCGGGGACGAGGTCGAGGCGGGCGAGCGTGAAGCGGTGCCCCTTCGAGACGGTGTGGGTCCAGGCCACGTCGGCGTTGAAGCCGATCTGGACGCCCGGGGCGCCCACCAGCGAGGCGCCGTACACGTCGAGGGCGGGTCGGGCCGCGCCGGTCTCGTGCAGGGTGAGGTGGCACTCCCAGAACCGGGCCTCGCCGTCCCACGGGAAGTGGGGGTTGCCCATCACCAGCCCGCCCCCGGACGCGGTGGCGTCCCGGCCGAAGGCCCAGCCGTTGCTGCCGGCGTCCTCGGCCGGGCGCCCGAACGCGCTCATCGGCGCCGCCGGGGCCGGGCCGTCGGGCCCGGGGGCCTCGGCCCGACCGAGCAGCTCGACCAGGGCGCGGCCGCTGGCGAGGAGGGCGACGTCGACCAGGTAGGTGTAGAGGTCGTGCTCGTCGATCGGGCGCACCCATGCCGCGTCGCGGCACCAGTCGGGGAGCGATCCCTCGGCCTGCGCCTCGGCCCGGTAGGCGTTGATGCCGGCGACCGCGCCGGCGACGAGCAGCCGGGCCTCCTCGGGCTGGGCGTCGCGGAGGGCGACGGCCCGGTCCCGCACCCCGAGGGCGAGGTAGCCGAGGTCGGTGGCCAGGTGGGCGCCGTCGCGGCCGGCCCCGTGGAACCGGGCCCGCTCGCTGCGCACCTTGACGATCTGGTCGAGGAGGGTGGGCAGGTGGTCGCGGGCGCAGGCCCAGGCCTGGCCGAAGCCCAGGCTGCCCCAGTCGGCCGCCCGGACGTGGGCGACCCCGTGGGTCGTCCACCGGACGTCGGCCTCGTAGTTGGTGTCCCCCGTGACGGTCATGGCCGCCGAGCCTGGCACGTCCCGCGTCCCGTCCCCCGGTCGCAAAGGGGTGGATTCCCATTGGGTTGACCTGGAAAATGGGAAAGACCTATTGTCGACCAATCCGATCGGAAATGGCCGACCGGGCGACGAAAGGACATCGATGAGAGCACGAGGACGCGCCGTCGGGGCCGTGGTGATCGCCAGCCTGTTGGTCCTGGCCGCCTGTGGTGGGAACGACGACAGCGGCGACGGCGGCACCACGCTCGACATCGTCGGCTTCGCCGTGCCCGAGGCGGCCAACCGGGCCATCGCCGAGGAGTGGCAGAAGACCGACGCCGGCAAGGACGTCACCTTCGAGACCTCCTACGGCGCCTCCGGCGACCAGAGCCGGGCCGTCGAGGCCGGCCAGCCCGCCGACTACGTCCACTTCTCGGTGACCAGCGACGTCACCCGCCTGGTCGACGCCGGGCTGGTGGCCGACGACTGGGACGACGGCGACAACAAGGGCGTGGTGTCGACCTCGATCGTCGTGTTCGGCGTCCGCCCCGGCAACCCGCTGGGCATCGAGGACTGGGACGACCTGGTGGCCGACGGCGTCGGCATCGTCACCCCCAACCCGGCGTCGTCGGGCGCGGCCCGG
>CAYQGF010000560.1:0-2280 GCA_964416885.1 uncultured Iamiaceae bacterium | reverse complement strand
GAGGCCCTGCCGAGGAAAGGTCCCGCACGACACAGCCCTCACTGCACAGGTCCTAGAGGTGCGGGAGGACCTCGGCGGCGAGGATGCGGAGGTGGTCGAGGTCGGAGAGGTCGAGGACCTGGAGGTAGGCGCGGGTCGCACCCAGGGCCTCGTACCGCTGGAGGTGGGCGACGACCTCGTCGGGCGTGCCCGCCGCTCCGTTGCGGCGGAGCTCTTCGGGCTCCCGACCGATCGCCACGGCCCGCCGCTCGACCTCGGCCTCGTCGGCACCGCAGCACACGACCTGGGCGGCCGAGAACACCATCGACCCGGGGTCGCGGTCGCGGGCCTCGCAGGCGGCCCGGACCCGGTCGAAGGCGGCGCCGGTGCCGTCGACGTCGGTGAACGGCATGTTGAACTCGGCCGCGTAGGTGGCGGCCAGCCGGGGCGTCCGCTTCTGGCCACCGCCACCGATGATGATCGGAGGGTGGGGCTGCTGCACCGGCTGGGGCAGGGCCGGCGAGTCGGCGATCTGGTACTCGGCCCCCTCGAAGGAGAAGGTCTCGCCCTCGGGCGTGGTCCACAGCCCGGTGACGATGGCGAGCTGCTCCTCGTAGCGGTCGAAGCGCTCCTTCACCGACCCGAAGGGGATGCCGTAGGAGGTGTGCTCCTCCTCGAACCAGCCCGAGCCGAGGCCCAGCTCGACCCGGCCGCCGCTCATGGCGTCGACGGTGGCCACCGAGATGGCGAGCGGGCCGGGCAGGCGGAACGTCGCCGCCGTGACCAGGGTGCCGAGCCGGATGGTGGAGGTGTCGCGGGCCAGCCCGGCCAGCGTGACCCAGGCGTCGGTGGGGCCGGGCCGCGGCGAGCCGCCGCCCATCCGCTGGTAGTGGTCGGAGCGGAAGAAGGCGTCGAAGCCCAGCTCCTCGGCCAGACGGGCGACGGCCAGCAGGTCGTCGTAGCTGGCGCCCTGCTGCGGCTCGGTGAAGATCCGGAGGTCCATGGCCCGGGACGGTACCCAACCGCGAGACCTGATCATCAAGCACCACATATCCGACACTTGATGCGATGAAAGGTTCCAACTGCCGGATATCTGCTCATCTGATCACGAGCCTTCTGCGATATGATGACACCTATGATCGGATCCCTGACCACCGACGCTCCGCCCCGGTCGGCGGAGGCCCTGGAGGAACGCCTGGGGCAGAACATCCGGGCCACCCGGATCGCCCGGGACCTCTCGCAGCGCGAGCTGGCCGACCGGGCCAACGTGTCCCTGGGCGCGGTGCGCACGCTCGAGACGGGCCGGGGCTCCACGGTCACCACCCTCGTCAAGGTCCTGCGCGCCCTCGACCGGCAGGACTGGGTCGACGCCCTCGTGCCCCCGTCGCCCGCCTTCAACCCGCTCGACCTGCTCGACGCCCCGGCCCGCCGGCCCGCACCGCCGACCGAACGACGGCGGGTCGGTCGCCGGCGCCAGCCCGGGCGGTCCGGATGACCGAGCGACCGACATGACCTACGAGCCGGTCGCCGTGGTCGAGGTCCGGGCGTGGGGCCGCCGGGTGGGCGCCGTCGCCCTCGACCCCGACAGCGGCTGGTACGCCTTCGCCTACGACCCGGGCTGGCGGGCGAGCGGCATCGAGCTGGCGCCGTTCCACATGCCGTTGCGGGCCGAGCCCTACGAGTTCCCGGGGCTCCGGCCCGAGACCTTCCACCGTCTCCCCCCGCTCCTGGCCGACGCCCTGCCCGACGCCTTCGGCAACGCCCTCGTCGACCGGTGGATGGCCGAGCAGGGCATCCCGGCGGCTGCCATCACACCGCTCGACCGGCTGGCCTACGCCGCCGACCGGGCCATGGGCGCCCTCGTCTTCCGGCCGCCGGCCCGCCCGGTCGCCGACCCCGAACCGACCGCCATCCAGCTGGCCGACCTCGTCGTCGCGGCCCGGCTCACCGTCGAGGGCGAGCTGGCCACCGAGGACACCACCCACCAGGCTCTCCAGCAGCTCATCCAGGTCGGCACCAGCGCCGGCGGGGCGCGGCCCAAGGCCGTCCTGGCCTTCAACCCGACCACCAGCCAGGTGCGGTCGGCGTACGCCCCGCCCGCCGACGGGTTCGAGCAGTGGCTGATGAAGCTCGACGGCGTGACCGCCACGGGGATGGACGGCCACGGCGACGGGCTGGGCGCCAGCGCCCCCTACGGGCGGATCGAGTTCGCCTACCACCTGATGGCGACGGCGGCCGGCATCACCATGGAGGAGTGCCAGCTGCTGGCCGAGGGGCCCCGTCGGCACTTCATGACCCGCC
>CAYQGF010000559.1:0-2289 GCA_964416885.1 uncultured Iamiaceae bacterium | reverse complement strand
GCGAGGGCGACGCCGCCCTCCACCGCTACAGCGCCCTGCTGGAGGGCGTCGACCGCGACGACCTGCTCGTCGACCGCGCCGAGCTGGAGCGGCTGGCCGCCGAGGTCCCGGCCGAGGTCCGGGCCGGGCTGGAGGTCGCCGCCGAGCGCATCCGCCGGTTCCACGAGGCCCAGCCCAAGGGGTCGTGGATGGACTGGCGCGACGGCGAGGCGGTCGGCCAGATCGTCCGGCCGATCCAGCGGGTCGGGCTCTACGCCCCCGGTGGGGGCACGCCGCTGCCGTCGTCGCTGCTGATGGCGGCGGTGCCGGCCCGGGTCGCCGGTGTCCCGGAAGTGGTGGTGTGCACCCCGCCCCGGCCCGACGGCACCATCGCACCCGTCAACGCTCTGGCCGCCCTGCTGGTCGACGCCGACGCGGTCTACGCCCTCGGCGGTGCCCAGGCCGTCGGGGCCATGGCCTACGGCACCGCGACCATCCGGGCCGTCGACAAGATCGGCGGCCCCGGCTCGCTGTTCACCGTGCTGGCCCTCCGCAAGGTGTTCGGGCGGGTTGGCATCGTCAGCCTCCCCGGCCCGACCGAGACCCTGCTGATCGCCGACGACAGCACCTCACCGGCCTGGGCCGCGGCCGACATGCTGGCCCAGGCCGAGCACGACCTCCTCGCCTCCTCGGTGCTGATCACCCCGTCCCGGGAGGTGGCCGACGCGGTGGTGGCCGAGCTGGCGGTCCAGCTGCCCCGGCTGCCCCGCCACGAGATCGCCGGCGCCGCCCTGGAGGAGAACGGTGCGGTCATCGTGGTCGACGACCTCGACCAGGCCGTCGAGCTGGCCGACCTCTACGCCCCCGAGCACCTCTGCCTGCTGGTGCGCGACCCCTGGGCGCTGGCCCACCGGGTCCGGGCCGGCGGGGTGTTCATCGGCGAGCACTCGTCGGAGGCCCTGGGCGACTACGTGGTCGGCCCCAGCCACATCATGCCGACCAACGGCACGGCCCGGTTCTCCTCGCCGGTCAACGTCCTCGACTTCCTCACCATCACCAGCGTGTTCTCGGTGGGCGAGGACGTCGCCGCCGAGCTGAGCGGACCGGCCCTGGCCGTGGCCGAGAGCGAGGGCCTGGGCGCCCACGCCTCCGCCCTCCGCCACCGCCTGGAGGCCCGCACCCGGGTCTGACGTACGGAAAGTGCCTGGCACCTTCCGTACGGTCAGGAGCGCTGGGTGGCGAGGGCGGCGTAGGCGGCGGCGACGGGGCGGGGCCGACGGTCGACGTCGAACAGGCCGACCTCGGTGACGGCGCCGACGGGGACGGTGAGGGCGGTGTCCCAGTCGTACTGGTCGCCCCGGCTGTACCAGCAGAGGCCCCGGACCGGGCGTCCGGCGGCGGCCAGGCGGTCGAGCCCGCCGACGAGCGCGGCGAGCCACTCGGAGCCCTCGGCCACCGCGAGCCCGAGGTTCGACGTCTCGGCCACCCAGAACGGGACGCCGTAGCGGTCGTGCCACGCCGCGGCGGTGGCCTCGTAGGCCGCGACGCGGTCGGCGATGATGAGCGGCCGGGCCGCTCGGGTGCCGTGCGGGGTGACGCTGACCGGGTACATGTCGTGGCCGGCGACGATGCGGTCGTCGGGGACCACACCGACGAGCGCCCCGATCCGGTCCAGCACCGAACCGTCGACGACGTCGAGCAGCCGGGACGCCGCGCCCCGGGGCGCCACCCCGAGGTGGAGGTCCCACACCGCCCACTGGAGGTCACGGGCCTCGACGGCCGCCGCGACCCCCTCCGGGTCGTCGGGGTCGGCGACCTCGCAGCCGAAGCCCTCGGCCCCGACCCACCAGCCGTCCCGGTCGGCCCGCACCCGGGCCAGGCCCTCCAGGTTGGCCAGGGCCACGTGGGCCAGAGCGGTGAAGTAGCTCTCCAACGTGGTCCGGCGGTCGTTCCAGATCCCCCACCGGGCCGAGAAGGTGGCGGTGATGCCCGGCTCGTTCACCGGCGTGAACCAGGTCGGCTCCCGGTAGCGGGCGAGGAAGGCGTCGACGTAGCGGCCGAAGCTCTCGACCCACGCCGGGTCGCAGAAGCCGTCGAGGTGGTCGGGCAACCCGAAGTGGCACAGGTCGACCACCGGGGTGAGGCCGGCCCGCTCGCAGGCGGCGAAGGCCCGGTCCCAGAGCGTCCAGTCGTAGACGCCCGGCTCGCGTTCGGTCAGCCGCCACGGCATCCCGTACCGCCACACCCGGACCCCGAGCCCGGCCACGTCGGCCAGGTCGGCGTCCTGGCGGTCGAGGTGCCCGCTGCGGG
>CAYQGF010000558.1:0-2294 GCA_964416885.1 uncultured Iamiaceae bacterium | reverse complement strand
AACGGTACCGTCTGAATTTTCTAAAAATATTTGGAAACAGGAATATTATCATCATATTTGTAGTGTACTAATGTACTAATACACTAAATATTGATGTAATGATCCGGCTTCACCAGCTAACATTCGGGTACGACAGGCGTCATCTATTGTTTGAGAACCTGACGATGAACCTGCATCCGGGGCATATTTACGGGCTTTTGGGTAAAAACGGCGCAGGCAAGTCCAGTTTGCTCCGGAATATGGCAGGTCTGTTGTTTCCTTTATCAGGACATGTCGAAGTAAACGGGCATGTCCCGGCCAAACGCCTTCCCGCTTTTTTACAGGACCTGTATTTTATACCGGAGGAAATATTTCTTCCCCCCGTAGCGATAGACCGGTATCTGGATATCATGGCGCCGTTTTATCCGGGCTTTGACGAACAGCAATTTCGCGGCTATATCCGTGAAATGGATATCCCTGAGCAAAACAAGCTCAACGGGATGTCATACGGGCAAAGAAAAAAAGTAATGATAGCGTTCTCGCTGGCTACCAATTGCCGGGTATTGCTGATGGACGAGCCGACTAACGGCCTGGACATTCCTTCAAAAAGTCAGTTCAGGAAAATCGTATCGTCCGCACTCGAATCAGATCGCATTATTCTGATATCCACGCACCAGGTAAGGGACCTGGACAATCTCATCGATGGAATTATTATTCTTGAAAACAGCGAGATCCTTGTCCATCACAGCCTGGAATCCGTTTCTGAAAGGTTGTATTTCGGCACGATACCGGATATAGATTCTAATCCGTACGTGTTGTACTCCGCGCCGTCTCTTTACGGCTATAAGGCAGTCAGCGAAAACCTGGATCGCCAGGAAAGCCGTGTAGATCTGGAGCACCTGTTCCATGCAGCGATTGAAAACCCCTTGCGGATCAAACAGCTATTCCAACCATAGCCGTGAGTTGACAGCTGTTAAAACGGAATCTTTATCCCCAATTGAAATTATTGATGATGAAACAGGTATTTGATATTCGACGATTTATACAGCTGGTAAAGCTGGATTCTACTGAGCGAGGGAAAAACTACATCCTGATGGCAGGATTGTTAACCGGTCTTTTGTTAGCGCTTTTACTTCCGATTGTAGTCGTCCATAGTTATAACACGGTCCTGTTACTTTTTCACGCACTGGCATTATTTATGGTCGTGATGTTTGGAGGTAGCCTTTTTACTTCTACTGTTTTCAGTCATTACGGGCGTCCGGATACCGGTATAGCTGCGATTATGGTGCCCGCGTCGCGATTGGAAAAATTTTTGAACGCGCTCCTGATTACATTGCTGTTTATCATACCCTTCACGTTGTTTTTTATAAGATTTCATTATTGGAGCGTAGAGTATGCCAACAACAGATTACCTGCCGACGGAACGCGATATTACCCACTCCCGCCGGACGTCATGCGTTATTTTATCTACATGCACATCATGATCCAGGGAGCGGTATTTCTCGGATCGATCTGGTTTAGTAAGCTGTCTTATATCAAAACAGCATCGGTTCTGTTTCTGCTGGCTGTTTTCTCATTCGGGATCAATTTTGCTTTTGCCTATTTCTCTACGGGTGCCCCGTCAAAAATGGTTGTATTTCCGTTTTCGGGCTGGCAGCTATGGTATAACTCTGGCCAGCAATACAGCCTGACACATACAGAGCCCGTTAAGTCATTTGTGTATCTCTTCCCGTTGATTTTTCTTGCTTCTATGTGGTATATTAGTTTTATACGGCTTAAAGAAAAAGAAATATAACCCGTAGCTCATGGAATTTAAAAGCAACCAGGCTATTTATCTTCAGATCGCTGATTTTATCTGCGAGCAGATTTTACTGGAAAAATGGCCTCCGGGAGAAAGAATCCCTTCCGTCAGAGACCTGGCTGCCCAGCTCGAAGTAAACCCGAATACGGTGATGCGAACGTACGATTTTTTGCAAGGGAAGGACATCATATTCAACAAGAGAGGAATTGGCTATTCCGCATCGGAGCGAAGCGTCGACCTGATACTTGCCTACAGGAAAGAACGCTTTCTGGAGAATGAGCTTCCCGGTTTTTTTAAAACGCTCTATCTCCTCAATATCACAATGGAGGAGTTGCAAAGCAGGTATCAGGCGTTTGTTGCGGAGGAATATCCCGCTGTATGAAAAACTTCTAAGGTTCCGGGTTCGAGGTAGTATCCGTTGATAGAGAGTATCTTATTGATAAAAAACAGTTTAATAATATTTGTTCAAATGAAAAAGAGCAATTCGTTGATTGCGAGCCGCCTGGCATTTTCG
>CAYQGF010000557.1:0-2301 GCA_964416885.1 uncultured Iamiaceae bacterium | reverse complement strand
CCAGGTACAGGTAGCCCGGCACCCGGCGCCGGTTGTTGTTGGGGAAGACGTAGGGCCCGACGAACCCGGAGACGTCGAGGTCGTCGGGCAGGGCATCGGTGACCTCGTCGTCCCGGGGCTCCAGCTCCGCCTCGTCGTCGGGTCGCTCGTCGTCGGCCACGACCTCGACCCTACGTGTGTCGACAGGTGTCAGACACCTTTCGACACGCCGGGCCAGGCGGCGGTCACCTTGCGGTAGGTCTCGGCCAGGGGCTCGGGCAGGACCCGGGCCTCGGCCACCGCGGTCATGAAGTTGGCATCCGCGGCCCAGCGGGGCAGGACGTGGACGTGGAGGTGGTCGGGCACGCCGGCGCCGGCCGCCGACCCGAGGTTGAGCCCGACGTTCACCCCGTCGGGGGCGTAGGCGGCCCGCACCGCGGCCACGGCGTCGTGCACCGCGGCCCACAGCGCCGCCGCCTCCTCGGCGGTGAGGTCGCCGAGGTCGGCCACGGCCCGGTTGGGCAGCACCAGCAGGTGGCCGGAGCCGTAGGGGTAGGCGTTGAGCAGCACCGACGCCAACGGCCCCCGGCGCACGACGAAGGTCTCGTCGTCGGGGAGCCCGGAGCCGAGGATGCGCTCGAACAGCGACAGGCCGTCGCCGTCCCGGCGCAGCTCGGCGTCGTCGCCGGAGACCCGGGTGATGTAGGCGGTGCGCCACCCGGCCCACAGCCGGGCCAGCCCGGGACCGGGACCGCCGCCGGCCTCGGCCGCGGTGGGACGGGACGTCACCGGCCGCCGGTCTGGGCCAGCACCTCGACCTTCAGCCGCTCGACGAAGTCGTCGGCGTGGACGCCCCGCTCGACCTCGCCGCCGCGCGGGTTGACGCCCACGGTGCCGGCGGCCACGTCGTCGTCGCCCACCACCAGGACGTAGGGCAGCTTCTCGCCCTTGGCCTTGCGGATGCGGTTGCCCAGCTTCTCGCCGGCGTCGACCACGTCGGCCCGGAAGCCCTCGGACCGGAGCCGGTCGGCGATGCGGTCGGCGTAGGCCATGTGGTCGTCGCGCACGGGGAGCACCCGGACCTGCACCGGCGCCAGCCACAAGGGGAAGGCGCCGGCGTAGTGCTCGACCAGGACGCCGAAGAAGCGCTCGACCGAGCCGAACAGGGCCCGGTGGATCATCACCGGCGTGTGCCGGGCACCGTCGGAACCGACGTACTCCAGCCCGAAGCGCTCCGGCGTGTTGAAGTCGAGCTGGATCGTCGACATCTGCCAGCTCCGGCCGATGGCGTCGCGGGTCTGGACCGAGATCTTGGGGCCGTAGAAGGCGGCGCCGCCCGGGTCGGGCACCAGGTCGAGCCCCGAGGCCTCGGCAGCCTGGCGGAGCGCCTCGGTGGCCTCCTCCCAGACCTCGTCGCTGCCGACGAACTTCTCCGGGTCCTTGGTGGACAGCTCCAGGTAGAAGTCCTCGAGCCCGTAGTCCCGGAGCAGGGCCAGCACGAAGTCGAGGAGGCTCTTGAGCTCCTCGACCATCTGCTCCTTGGTGCAGTAGATGTGGGCGTCGTCCTGGGTCATGCCCCGGACCCGCGTCAGGCCGTGGATCACGCCCGACTTCTCGTAGCGGTAGACGCTGCCGAACTCGAAGAGCCGCAGCGGCAGCTCCCGGTAGCTCCGCAGCCGCGACCGGTAGATCAGGCAGTGGAACGGGCAGTTCATCGGCTTGGCGTAGTAGTCGACGCCCTCCGGCCCGCCCTCGTCCTCGAAGTGCATGGCCGGGAACATCCCGTCCCGGTACCAGTCGAGGTGGCCGCTCACCGCGAACAGGTCGGCCTTGGCGATGTGGGGCGAGTAGACGAACTCGTAGTCGGCGGCCTCGTGACGGCGGCGCGAGTAGTCCTCCATCAGCCGGCGGACGATGCCGCCCTTGGGGTGGAAGACGGCCAGGCCCGAGCCGATCTCGTCGGGGAAGCTGAACAGGTCGAGCTCGACCCCCAGCTTGCGGTGGTCGCGGGCCGCGGCCTGCTCCAGCCGCTCCATGTGGGCCTCGAGGTCGGCCTTGCTGGCCCACGCCGTGCCGTAGAGCCGCTGGAGCTGGGCCCGCTTCTCGTCGCCCCGCCAGTACGCCCCGGCGATGCGGGTCAGCTTGAAGTGCCCCAGGTGGGCCTTGGTGTCGGGGACGTGGGGGCCCCGGCACAGGTCGACGAAGCCGTCGTAGCCCCGGAACGGAGGGCGCCGCTTGGGCTCCGGCGGCACGTTCTCGTAGGTGCGGGCGAAGCCGGGCTCGCTGACCGACGTCGGGTCGTCGGCCTCGCCGTCGATGATC
>CAYQGF010000556.1:0-2303 GCA_964416885.1 uncultured Iamiaceae bacterium | reverse complement strand
GGCTTCGTCAAGCGCCGCACGGCCCACAAGATCACCCACACCGCGCTGCCCGCCCTCAAGGCCCGGGTCGAGGGAACGCCGGCGCCCCGATGACCACCGGGCGCACCCTCGTCTTCACCGGCAAGGGCGGCGTCGGGAAGACCACCGTCGCGGCCGCCACGGCCGTCCGCTGCGCCGATGCCGGTGCCCGCACGATCGTGCTGTCCACCGACCCGGCCCACTCCTTGGCCGACTCGCTCGACGTGCCCCTCGGCACCCGCCCGACCAAGGTGACCGCTGGCCTGTGGGGCCAGCAGCTCGACGCCCGGGAGCGGATGGAGGAGGCCTGGGGCGACATCCAGCAGTGGCTGGTCGACGTGTTCGAGTGGGCCGGCGTCGACGGCATCGAGGCCGAGGAGCTGGCCCTCCTGCCCGGGCTGGAGGAGGTCTTCGGCCTGGTCGACATCAAGGACTACGCCGACAGCGGCGAGTGGGACGTCGTGGTGGTCGACTGCGCCCCCACCGCCGAGACGATCCGGCTGCTGTCCCTGCCCGACGTCCTGCGCTGGTACATGGAGCGGGTGTTCCCGACCAGCCGGCGGTTGCACCGGGCGGTGGCCCCCGTCCTCAGCCGGGTGACCAGCCTGCCGGTCGCCGGCGACGCCGTGTTCGGCTCGGCCGAGCGCTTCTACTCCCGGCTCGACGGCGTCAAGGAGGTCCTGGCCGACGGCGAGCGCACCAGCGTCCGGCTGGTGGTGAACCCCGAGCGGATGGTCGTGGCCGAGGCCCGGCGCACCGCCACCTACCTGGCCCTCTTCGGCTACGGCGTCGACGCCGTGGTCGCCAACCGGCTCCTGCCCGAGGGCGTCACCGACCCCTGGTTCGACCGCTGGAAGGCCAGCCACGCCGAGCACCTGAAGGCCATCGACGAGGGCTTCGCCCCGCTCCCGGTGCTGCGGGCCGAGCTCGCCACCGAGGAGGTCGTCGGGATCGAGCGGCTGCGGTCCTTCGGTGCCGCCCTCTACGGCGAGCAGGACCCGGCGGCCCGGCTCCACGACGGCGCCCCGCTGCGGACCGAGGTCGCCGGCGACGCCATCGTCCTCGTCCTCGACCTGCCGTTCGCCGACCACGACGAGCTCGACCTGGGCCGCCACGGCGACGAGCTGCTCGTGGCCGTCGGCCCGTACCGCCGGGCCATCGTGCTGCCGGACTCGCTCCAGCGGCGACCGGTCGGAGGGGCGAAGCTGGTGGACGGCGAGCTGCGGGTCACCTTCGGGGCGGAGACGACGGGCACGAAGGGACGGTCACGGTGAGCGACGACGGCCCCGACCACGGGACGGACCAGGCCACGGAGGGTGAGGAGCCTCAAGAAGACGACGGGACCGGCCGATCAGGGCAGGGTCTGCCCCCCGGGGTGGATGCCCTGCAAGCAGCGGCTCGGGAGGCCATCGCGGCCACCCGTGCCCTCCTCGACGTCGCGGAGACGATGGTGAACGACCCTGAGATGGTGGAGCGGTTCGGCTCCGTCGTGCGTGCCGCCAGCGGCGCCGCGGCGCGCGCCGCCCGGGCCGCCGGCTCCCCCGGGTCGTCGCCCCGCTCCGGGACCGACGGGCCCGACGACGACGGGGTGCAGCGCATCCCGGTCTCCTGAGGAGCACGCCGTGAAGATCCTGCGCCTGACCGGCTCGAGCCCGCGGCCCTGGGGGGTCGACCTCCACCCGCGGATGACGATCGTCCACGGCCTGCCCCCCGATGTCGCCGGCCCGGTGCGGGCCGCCATCGACGCCCTCGTGCGCGCCCGGCTGACCGCCCCCGAGCTGACCGCATCGGGCCTCGGGGGCACGGTGCTGGTCGACGACCGCGAGGTGGCGGTCGCCGACCTGGCCTCGCTGACCCCCGGTCTGGTGCCGGCGGTCCCCCTGCGGGGCGCCGAGCTGGTCGACGGCGTGCGGGCCCTCACCACGGGCCGGGCCCGGGCCCTCGACGCCGAGGTGGCCGCGGTCGCCGGTGAGCTGTCCCGCGCCCAGGCCGAGCTGGCCCACCTCCAACAGGTCGTCACCTCCGGCCCCGACACCGCCGATCGTTGGCGGGCCCGGGACGAGGCCGCGGCCGCGCTGCGGGCCGCCCGCCGGCGCGTGGCCGACGCCGTCGCCGCCACTGCCGCGGCCGAGGCCGACCGCCAGGCCGCGGCCCTCGCCCCCGAGCCGTCGGCCGAGCTCGAGCGCCTGGCCGCCGAGCGGGTCCGCTCGGCCCGCTCGGCCCACGACGCCGCCGTCGCCGCCCTGGCCGAGGCCGAGGCCGAGGTCGAGCGGCTCGCCCCTGCC
>CAYQGF010000555.1:1281-2310 GCA_964416885.1 uncultured Iamiaceae bacterium | reverse complement strand
GGTCCTCGTCGATCATCAGGGCCGGGTCGAAGCCCATCTCGTCGAGCTGGGCCACGACGGCACTGAGGCAGCCCCGGTGACGGAGCCGGTCGCCGTCGGCCCGGCCCTGGTCGCGCCCGACGTCGAGGGCGTCGGCGGCATCGGCCCCGGTGGCGGCGGCCAGCCGGAGCAGCACCCGGGCCAGGACCGGGAACGAGGCCGGCTCCAGCCCCAGGCTCGGGGCGTCGGCGGCCAGCGAGTAGAGGTGCTGGGGCCGGCCGACCCCGCCCTTGGTGTCGCTCTGCACCGACAGCAGCCCGACGTCGCGCATCCGCTCCAGGTGGGGTCGCACCGTGTTGGGGTGGAGGCCCAGCGCCCCGGCAACGTCGGCGGTGGCGAGGGGGCGGGACGACCGGGCCAGCTCCAGGTAGATCGCGTAGCGGGTGTTGTCGCCCAACGCCTTGAGCACGGCGAGGCGCGTCGCCTCCTCCGGCTCGCCGCCCGTCCGGTCGGGCGCGGCGGTCACGTCGTCGCCGGGCACGGGACCAGGGTATCCGCCCCGGCCCGGGTTTCTCTGGCCCCCGCCGGTAGAATCCCGTTCGTGAAGGTGGATGTCGACGAGCTGCGAGCCCTGCTCCGGGGCGTGATCGACCCCGAGCTGGGCAGCGACATCGTCGACCTGGGCATGGTCCGGGCGGTCACCGCCGACGAGGACGGCGCCGTCGCCGTCACCATCGCCCTCACCACCGCCGGCTGCCCGCTGCGGGCCCAGATCCAGCGCGACGTCCGCACCCGGCTGAGCTCGGCCCCGGGCGTCACGTCGGTGCGCCTCGAGTGGTCGGAGATGACGCCCGAGGAACGCTCGACCGCCATGGCCCGGGCCCGCTTCAACGTCTCCCAGCGCGACGAGGACACCGCCGTCGCCCCCACCACCAAGGTGATCCTGGTGGCTTCGGGCAAGGGGGGTGTCGGCAAGTCGTCGGTCACCGTGAACCTGGCCGTCGCCCTGGCCGCCCGCAGCGGGCAGCCGGCGGTGGTGAGGGCGATGGT
>CAYQGF010000555.1:0-1271 GCA_964416885.1 uncultured Iamiaceae bacterium | reverse complement strand
CCGTCGCCCTGGCCGCCCGCGGGCTGAAGGTCGGCGTGCTCGACGCCGACGTGTGGGGCTTCTCGGTCCCCCGGATGCTCGGGGTGTCGGGGCGGCTGGCCGGCACCGAGCGCGACGGCCGCCGCCTGATGGTGCCCCACTCCAAGCCGATCGGCCGGGGCGAGCTGCGCATCGTGTCGATGGGGTTCCTGGTCGAGGACGAGGCATCCGCGCTGATGTGGCGGGGGCTGATGCTCAACCGTGGCGTCCAGCACTTCCTCCAGGACGTCCGGTGGGGCGACGACCTCGACTACCTGCTGGTCGACATGCCGCCCGGCACCGGTGACGTCCAGATGGGCGTGGCCAAGATGGTCCCCCGCGCCGACGTCCTGGTGGTCACCACCCCGGCCCTCGCGGCCCAGAAGGTGGCCGAGCGGGCGGTCAGCATGTCCCGCAAGAGCTTCCTGCGGGTCGCCGGTGTGGTCGAGAACATGAGCGCCTTCACGTGCGACCACGGCGAGAGCTACGCCCTGTTCGGCACCGGCGGGGGTGCGGCCCTGGCCGAGGCCGCCGGTGCCCCGCTGCTCGCTCAGGTCCCGTTGGAGCCGGCGGTCGTGCAGGGCGGCGACACCGGAGAGCCGGCGGCGCTGGGGGACGGCCCGGCGGCCGACGCCTTCCGAGAGCTGGCGCGGGTGGTCGTCGAGGAGGCCGTGCCCCCCGTGGCCATGGCCGGCTGCACGGCCCGCATCCTCGACGCCGCGGTGGCCGCCCTCGACACGCTCGACGCCGCCCCGACCGAGACGCCCGTCCAGCTCCCCACCTCCTGAGGACACCAGCGGACGGGCCGCGCCGGCACCGGGCCGCTCGGCCGGGCCCCGCCGTCAGCTCGGTGGGGCGAGGCCGGCGGCCACGGCGACCGCGAGGTCGACGTCGCCCTCGAAGCCGACCGCCTCCGCGGCCGGGAGGGGCCCGCGGGAGACGGCGCGAGCGGCCATCGCCGCGGGGATGAGCACCGTCGCTCGGGGCGCGGCGGCCGGTCCGGCCCCGAGCTCCCACCCGCCGTCGGTGCGGCGGAGCGTCCAGGGCCGCTCGCCCATGCGGACCTCGACCTCGTCGCCGGGGTCGGCCCCCGACGGTGGCAGGTGGGTCGCGGCCCCGGCCAGGGCGACCCTCTCGGCCAGGTCGGCGAGCGGACCGGTGAGGGCCGGGCGACCGACCGCCCGGCGGACCTGGTGCTGGTGCACCCACCGCTCCACGTACTCCCGGGCGACGGCCTGCCAGAGCGGCGACGG
>CAYQGF010000554.1:0-2313 GCA_964416885.1 uncultured Iamiaceae bacterium | reverse complement strand
ACCACCACGGCCTCGACGACGAGTTCTGGGGCCGGATGAAGGCCGCCTACACCGATGAGGAGGTGGTCGAGCTGACGATGTGCCTCGGGGCCTGGATCGCCTTCGGCCGGCTCAACCGGGTCCTCGGCCTCGACACCGCCTGCACCCTCCCCACCGCTTACTAGGGGACCGTCAGTCGTCGATGCGGCCGGCGGTGTCCTCCAGGTGGGCCCGGACGAACCACTGGAACATCTCCAGCTTGTCGGTCTGGCCGATCAGCATGTCCTGGGTGACCAGGTCGAGGTCGTCGAACTGGGCGATGGCCTTGCGGTGGTCCTCGATGACCCCGACGTAGACCTTGTCGAGGCCCCGGAGGTGGTCCTGGGTGACGGCCCGGTTGATGTCGTAGTCGTCCCAGGTCCGGCCCTCGACCAGGCTCCCGGGGGTGCCGAGGGGCTGGCCCCCGAGGGTGGCGATCCGCTCGGCCACGTCGTCGACCATGTCGGACACGGCGGCGTACTGCGGGTCGAGCATCTCGTGGACGCCGATGAAGTTGGGGCCGACGACGTTCCAGTGGATGTGCTTCAGCGTGAGCTGGAGGTCGATCAGCGACCAGAGCCGGTGCTGGAGGGTGTCACGGACCTGACCGGCGTCCGACTCGGAGAGGCCGGGGGCGGTGTAGGAGCTGGGCATGGTGCCTCCTGGTCGAGGGGTGCACCTGCGGCGCTACCCCCCACCCCTGGAAGGACACACCTTCGTGCGTACGCGACGTGCCAGGCACGTCGCGTACGGGCGATGAGGTCGGTCAGACCGTGGGGGACTCGGCGGGGCCGGCCTTCTCCAGCTCGACGGTGGGCTCGAAGCCCTCGATGGCCCGGAACACGATCTCGGGCTTGTCGTCGTTCTCGGGGTCGGGCTCGGCGTCGACGATGATGATCTGGCCGGCCGAGTACTCCTTGTAGAGGAGCTTCTCCGACAGCGGGTCCTCGACGAAGCGCTGGATGGCCCGGCGCAACGGGCGGGCGCCGAGGGTCGGGTCGTAACCCCGGTCGACCAGCAGCAGCTTGGCCGCGTCGGTGACCTCGATGCCGATGCCCTGGGCCTCGAGCTGGACCTTGGTGCGGGCGATCATGAGGTCGACGATGGTCGTGACCTCTTCCTTCGACAGCTCGTGGAAGACGATCGTCTCGTCGATGCGGTTCAGGAACTCGGGCCGGAAGTGCGCCTTCAGGGCCTCGTTGACCTTCTCCTTCGTCTTCTCGTAGGTGACCGCCTCGTCGGTCTTGCCGAAGCCGACGTTGGCCTTCCGCAGGTCCTGGGTGCCGAGGTTCGACGTCATGATCAACACGGTGTTGCGGAAGTCGACCGAGCGGCCCTGGCTGTCGGTGAGCCGACCCTCCTCCAGGATCTGGAGCAGGGTGTTGAACACGTCGGGGTGGGCCTTCTCGATCTCGTCGAAGAGCACCACGCTGAACGGCTTGCGCCGGACCGACTCGGTGAGCTGGCCGCCCTCCTCGTAGCCCACGTAGCCGGGGGGCGAGCCCACCAACCGGCTGACCGTGTGCTTCTCCATGTACTCGGACATGTCGAGGGTGATCAGGCTCTGCTCGTCGCCGAACAGGAACTCGGCCAGGGTGCGGGCCGTCTCGGTCTTCCCGACGCCCGAGGGGCCGAGGAAGATGAAGCTGCCGGAGGGGCGCTTCGGGTCCTTGAGCCCGGCCCGGGTGCGGCGGATGGCCCGGGAGACGGCCTTGATGGCCTGCTCCTGGCCGATGACCCGCTTGTGGAGCTCGTCCTCCATGCCGAGGAGCTTCTTGGTCTCCTCCTCGGTGAGCTTGTAGACGGGGATGCCGGTCCAGATCGACAGGACCTCGGCCACCGCCTCCTCGTCGACCTGGTCGTAGAGGTCGACACCGGACGCCTTGATCTCGGCCTCCAGCGTGTCCTTCTGGGCCAGCAGCTCCTTCTCCTCGTCGCGGAGCTTGCCGGCCTCCTCGAAGCGCTGGGCCTCGACGGCCTCCTTCTTGCGCTTGACCACGTCGGCCAGCTTGTTCTCCAGCTCCTTGTAGTCCGGCGGGGTCTGCATCCGCTTGATGCGCAGCCGCGAGCCGGCCTCGTCGATCAGGTCGATGGCCTTGTCGGGCAGGTGCCGGTCGGAGATGTAGCGGTCGGCCAGGTTGGCCGCGGCGACGAGGGCCTGGTCGGTGATGGTGACCCGGTGGTGCTCCTCGTAGCGGTCGCGCAGGCCCTTGAGGATCTCGATGGTGTGGGCCACCGTCGGCTCCTCGACCTTGATCGGCTGGAACCGCCGCTCGAGGGCCGCGTCCTTCTCGA
>CAYQGF010000553.1:0-2317 GCA_964416885.1 uncultured Iamiaceae bacterium | reverse complement strand
GGTAGGTGGCGTCGCGCAGGCCCTCCCGGACCGCGTCGACGGAGGCGAACCGGGGTTCGGCGGCGATGTCGACCATGCGCGGCAGGCTACCGACCAGCTTGACCGACCGGTCAACCCGGTTCGCGCTCAGGTGCCGCAGAAGGTGCGGTAACGAGGGCCGTCGGTGGGCGCCGGCGCGCCGTATCGCTCCCGTCCGGGCCGGACGGTGAAGGGGTCGGCCAGCACGTCGACCAGGGCGTGGAGCGGGGCCTCGTCGCCGACGGTGGCCGCGGCGAGGGCCTCCTCGACCAGGTGGTTGCGGGGGACGTACACCGGGTTGGCGCGGTCCATGGCCTCGGCTCGCTCGGCCGGGTCGACGGCGCCCAGCCGCTCCTTCCAGCGGGCGACCCACTCGGCCGCCGGGCCCGGGTCGTCGGCCAGCACGGCGGCGACGGCGTCGCCCCGGAGGTCGTCGGCCAGGGCCCGGAACCACGAGGTCCAGTCGACCCGCTGGGCGTGGAGCATCGCGAGCAGGTCGTCGACGAGGGCACGGTCGTCGTGGCGCTCGTCGACGAGCCCGAGCTTGGCCCGCATGCCAGCCAGCCAGGCTGTGTCGTAGCGGGCGACGAAGCCGTCGAGCACCGGCGTGGCGAGCGCCACCGCCTCGTCGGGGCCCTCGGCCAGCAGCGGGAGCAGGGCCTCGCCGAAGCGGGCCAGCGCCCACTGGGCCATCCGGGGCTGGTTGCCGTAGGCGTAGCGGCCGCCGTGGTCGATCGAGCTGAACACGGTGGCCGGGTCGAAGGCGTCCATGAAGGCGCAGGGCCCGTAGTCGATGGTCTCGCCCGAGATGGTGACGTTGTCGGTGTTCATCACCCCGTGGACGAACCCGACCAGCATCCAACGGGCCACCAGGTCGGCCTGGGCCGCGACCACGGCCTCGAACAGGGCCAGGTAGGGCTGGTCGGCCTCGGCGGCCTGGGGGTGGTGGCGGGCGATGGCGACGTCGGCCAGCCGGCGCAGGAGCGTGGGCTCGGAGTGGGCGGCGGCGTACTGGAACGTCCCGACCCGGATGTGGCTGGCCGCGACCCGGGCGAGCACGGCACCGGGCAGGAGGCCGGTGTCGCGGGCGACCTGCTCACCGGTGGCGACGACGGCCAACGACCGGGTGGTGGGGATGCCGAGGGCGTGCATGGCCTCGGCCACGACGTCCTCCCGCAGCATCGGGCCGAGGACCGCCTTGCCGTCGCCGCCCCGGGCGAACGGGGTGCGGCCCGACCCCTTGAGGTGCAGGTCGTGGCGACGGCCGTCGGGGCCGACGACCTCGCCCAGCAGGAGCGCCCGGCCGTCGCCCAGCCGGGGCGAGTAGCCGCCGAACTGGTGGCCGGCGTAGGCCAGGGCGACCGGGTCGGCCCCGGCCGGGGCCACGCTGCCGGCCAGCACCGCGACGCCCTCGGGCGTGCGCAGGGCCTCGGGGTCGAGCCCGAGGTCCCGCGCCAGCAGCTCGTTCAGCACGACCAGCCGGGGCTCGGGCGCCACCGCCCCGGCCCACGGGCGGGCCAGCTCGGGCAGGGCGTCGGCGTAGGTCCGCTCCAGGGTGCCGAGCGGTGGGGCGGTCACGGCCACCCGTCTGAGGCTACCGACGGCGGTCGGCGGTTCCGGAGTGGTGGATGGCAGGAACACGTCTGGCAGGAACCGGGCGGATGGGTAGGTTCCGGCCATGAGTCATCGGGTCGTGAGCCTGGCCGGGCGCCGGGTGTCGTTGTTCGAGCTGGCCGTCCCGTGCGAGGTGTTCGGCATCGCCCGACCCGAGATCGACGGCTGGCCCTACGTCCACGAGGTCGTGTCCGACGGTGCGCCGATCACGGCGGCCAACGGGCTGACCCTCGCCACCGACGGCGGGCTCGACCGGGTCGCCGGGGCCGACACGGTCGTGGTGCCGCCGATCCCCGTGGCCGACCGGTCCCGCACCGGCGAGGTGGCGGTCGACCCGGCCCTCGTCGACGCCGTCCGCACCGCCCACGACCACGGTGCTCGCATCGTGTCGCTGTGCTCGGGCGCCTTCGTGCTGGCCGAGGCCGGGCTGCTCGACGGCCGCCGGGCCACGACCCACTGGATGTACGCCGACCAGATGGCGGCCCGGTTCCCGACCGTCACCGTCGACGCCGGCGTGCTGTGGGTGGAGGACCGCCCCATCTACACGTCGGCCGGCACCGCAGCAGCGATCGACCTGTGCCTCCACCTGGTGCGGGAGGACCTCGGGGCCGAGGCCGCCAACCGGGTCGCCCGCCGCATGGTCGTGCCCCCGCACCGCGACGGCGGCCAGGCCCAGTTCGTCGAC
>CAYQGF010000552.1:0-2336 GCA_964416885.1 uncultured Iamiaceae bacterium | reverse complement strand
CGTCGACGCCACACCAGGGGGCTCCCCCGTGACCGCCACCGAACCCGCCCCGAACGCCGAGCCGGTCGAGCTCGACCGAGTCATCATCCGGGTCGCCGGCGACTCGGGCGACGGCATGCAGCTCACCGGCGACCGCTTCACCAGCGCCAGCGCCATGTTGGGCAACGACCTGGCCACGCTGCCGGACTTCCCGGCCGAGATCCGCGCCCCCGCCGGCACCCTCGCCGGCGTCAGCGCCTTCCAGGTCCAGATATCCGACCACGAGATCACCACGCCCGGTGACAGCCCCGACGTCCTGGTGGCGATGAACCCGGCCGCCCTCCGCAAGGAGCTGGCCCGGCTGGAGCCCGGGGGCACCCTCATCGTCAACACCGACGCCTTCGACGAGCGCAACCTCACCAAGGCCGGGTACCGCAGCGACCCGCTCGAGGACGGCAGCCTCGACGCCTACACGGTGTACGAGGTGCCGATGACGTCCCTCACCAAGGATGCCGTCAGCCCCCTCGGGGTGAAGCCCCGCGACGCCGAGCGGTCGAAGAACTTCTTCGCCCTCGGACTGCTGTCGTGGATGTACACCCGGCCCCTCGGCCCCACCGTCGAGTGGGTCACCGACAAGTTCGCGGCCAAGGAGGCGGTGCGCGACGCCAACCTGGCCGCCCTCAAGGCCGGGCACGCCTTCGGCGAGACGGCCGAGCTGTTCGACCAGCCCTTCCGGGTCAAGCCGGCCACGCTGGCCAAGGGCACCTACACCAACATCACCGGCAACTCGGCGTTGGCCTGGGGCCTGATCGCCGCCAGCCAGCTGAGCGGGCTGCCGATCTTCCTCGGCAGCTACCCGATCACCCCGGCCTCCGACATCCTCCACGAGCTGAGCAAGCACAAGGAGTTCGGCATCCGCACCCTCCAGGCCGAGGACGAGATCGCCGGCATCAGCTCCGCCATCGGGGCCGCCTTCGGTGGGCACCTCGGCGTCACCACCACCAGCGGGCCGGGCCTGGCCCTCAAGGCCGAGGCCCTCGGGCTGGCCGTCAGCCTGGAGCTCCCGCTGCTGGTGATCGACGTCCAGCGGGGCGGGCCCTCGACCGGGCTCCCCACCAAGACCGAGGCATCCGACCTGCTCCAGGCCATGTACGGCCGCCACGGCGAGTCGCCGGTGCCGGTGGTGGCGGCCAAGAGCCCGTCGCACTGCTTCGACGCGGCCATCGAGGCGGCCCGCATCGCCCTGAAGTACCGCACGCCGGTGATCCTCCTCTCCGACGGCTACCTGGCCAACGGCTCGGAGCCGTGGCGGCTGCCCGAGATGGCGGACCTGCCCGACATCTCGGTGCCGTTCGCCACCGGCCCCAACCACACCGACGCCGACGGCGAGGCGCTCTTCTGGCCGTACCTCCGCGACCCCGAGACCCTGGCCCGGCCCTGGGCGGTGCCCGGGACCCCGGGGCTGGAGCACCGCATCGGTGGGATCGAGAAGGAGGACGGCTCGGGCAACATCAGCTACGAGCCGCGCAACCACGAGCACATGGTCGAGCTGCGGGCGGCCCGCGTCGCCGGCATCGCCCACGACATCGCGCCGGTGACCCTCACCGGCGACGTCGAGGACGCCGACCTGCTGGTCCTCGGCTGGGGGTCGACGTGGGGGGCCATCGACGGCGGGGTCAACCGCTGCCGGGCCCGGGGGATGAAGGTCGCCCACGCCCACCTGGTCCACCTCAACCCGTTCCCGCCCGACCTCGGCCCGCTGCTGGCCCGCCACCAGCACGTCCTCGTGCCGGAGATGAACCTGGGCCAGCTCAGCCGGCTGGTCCGGGCCGAGTACCTGGTCGATGCCCGCAGCGTCACCAAGGTCCAGGGCATCCCGTTCACCGCGGCCGAGATCGAGGCCGCCATCGCCAAGGAGCTGGGTCAGTGAGTGAGACGCTCGTCGAGACACCCACCACGACCCCGAAGGACTGGAGCTCCGACCAGGAGCCCCGCTGGTGCCCGGGCTGCGGGGACTACTCGATCCTGAAGGCCGTCCAGATGCTGATGCCCCAGCTCGGGGTCGAGCGGGAGGACACCGTCTTCCTGTCCGGCATCGGCTGTGCCGCCCGCTTCCCGTACTACATGGACACCTACGGGATGCACACGATCCACGGCCGGGCGCCGGCGTTCGCCACCGGGCTGGCCATGGCCCGGCCCGACCTCGACGTGTGGGTCGTCACCGGCGACGGGGACTCCCTGTCGATCGGTGGCAACCACCTGATCCACGCCCTGCGCCGCAACGTCAACATCACGATCCTGTTGTTCAACAACCAGATCTACGGGCTGACCAAGGGCCAGTACTCGCCCACCAGCGA
>CAYQGF010000551.1:0-2337 GCA_964416885.1 uncultured Iamiaceae bacterium | reverse complement strand
GATCAGCACCTCCCGCACCCGCTCGGCATAGAACGGCAACTTCCGGTACGAGTCGTCCCCCGGCGACCGCACCTCCACCACCAGCTCCGCCCGAGCCCTCCCGGCATCGCCGTAGCGGTCGTCGAGGCGGGAGAAGACCATGTCCGGCACGCGCCAGTCGTCGTCGGCCCCGAAGACACCATTGTCGACGAAGCAGTCGAGCCCCCGGGCCTCAGCCGCCGGTGCGAGCGCGACCAGCAGCCGCGCCTGGAGGTACCCGTGCCAGTCCTTGGGTGGGTTCACGATGCGCCACTCCCCGGCCCACCGCTCGTCCCTCTTGTCGAGGCCCAAGCGACGGCGGTGCTCCAGGAGGTCCTCGGTCACGACCACGGTCACGGGCGGCACCTCCTCATTCTGACGACGAGAGCGGCCGGTCGTCACGACCCAGGGACCGGCGACCCGGGGCGGTGCCACCGTTCCCACCCCGGCCGGCCGGGCAAACCCGGGCTCAGGCCTTGGTGAGCGGGGCCCAGGCGAGGAGGAGGACCTTCTGGCCCTCGGTGGGGAAGTTGACCGTGATCTCGGTCTTGTCGCCGGTGCCCTGGAGGTCGAGCACGACGCCCTCGCCCCACTTGGCGTGGCGGACGTCGTCGCCGATGCGGATGCCGTGGTCGGCCGCCGGGGCCGCGGCCATGGCCCGCTCGCCGGCCTCGATGGCGGCGTCGACCTGCATCTGGCGGGCGGCCTCCCGCCGGGCGCGGGCCGGGTGGACGTCGGGACGGTCGCGCATCCCCGCCCCGAGCGACGTGGGCCGGCTGGCCCCGCTGGCCCCCCACCGGTCGCTGCCGGCCCCACCCCGGGAGGCCCGGCGCCGGCCCTGGATCTCGGTGACCAGGTCGACGGGGATCTCCTGGAGGAAGCGGCTGGGCGGGTTGTACTGGGTGGCGCCGAACATGGTGCGGGCCCAGGCGTGGCTGAGGTGGAGCAGCTCCCGGGCCCGGGTGATGCCGACGTAGGCGAGGCGGCGCTCCTCCTCCAGCTCGTGGGGCTCGGTGAGGGCCCGGATGTGGGGGAAGACGCCGTCCTCCATCCCGATCACGAACACGATCGGGAACTCCAGCCCCTTGGCCGAGTGCAGGGTCATCAGCACGACCTGCGACTCGTCGGGGTCGAGGTCGTCGGTATCGGCCACCAGGCTGATCTGCTCCAGGAAGACGTCGACGTCGTCGACCTCCTGGGCCGCGCCGACCAGCTCGGCCAGGTTCTCGATGCGGCCCTCGGCCTCGATCGAGTGCTCAGCCCGCAGCTCGGCGACGTAGCCGCTCTTGTCGAGGAGCACCTCCAGCATCCGGGCCGGCCCCTCGTCCTGGACCCCGGCGGCCTCGTCGATCACCTGGAGGAAGGAGGCGATGCCGTTGACCGCCCGCCCCCCGATGCCGGCCTCCTCGGCCCGGCGCAGGGCGTCGAGGAAGGTGATGCCCTGGCTGGCCGCCCACATGTCGAGCCGGGCGATCGAGGCGTCGCCCACGCCCCGCTTCGGCGTGTTGACGACCCGCTTGACCGCCACCTCGTCGGCCGGGTTGGCCACCGCCTTCAGGTAGGCGACGGCGTCCTTGATCTCCCGGCGGTCGTAGAAGCGGGTGCCGCCGACCACCTTGTAGGGGATCGACTGGCGGGCGAGGGACTCCTCCAGGACGCGGCTCTGGGCGTTGGTCCGGTAGAAGACGGCGATGTCGCCCCAGCGGTAGCCCTGGTCGTGGAGGGTCGACATGCGGCCGACGACCCACTGGGCCTCGTCGCCCTCGTCGTCGGCGTGGTAGCGCTGGATCAGGTCGCCCTTGCCCTGGTCGGTCCACAGCTCCTTGGGCTTGCGGCCGACGTTGTGGGCGATCACCGCGTTGGCGGCGTCGAGCACGGTCTGGGTCGACCGGTAGTTCTGCTCCAGCAGCACCGTCGTGACCTCGGGGAAGGCCTTCTCGAAGTCGAGGATGTTCGAGATGTCCGCCCCCCGGAAGGCGTAGATCGATTGATCGTTGTCCCCCACCACGCAGACGTTGCGGTGGTCGGAGGCGAGGAGGAGGACCAGCTCGTTCTGGACCGGGTTCGTGTCCTGGTACTCGTCGACCAGGATGTGCTGGAACCGCTGCTGGTAGTGCTCCAGGGCGTCGGGGAACTGCTTGAGCACCTCGACGGTGACGCCGAGCAGGTCGTCGAAGTCCATGGCCCCGGCCTTGCGGAGCCGCTTCTGGTACTCCCCGTAGGCCTCGGCGAAGCGCCGCTCGAACGGGTTGGACGCCTGGGCGGCGTAGGCGTCGACGTCGAGGCCCTTGTTCTTGGCCGCGCTGACCTGGGCGTGGA
>CAYQGF010000550.1:0-2345 GCA_964416885.1 uncultured Iamiaceae bacterium | reverse complement strand
GTCGGGTCGTCGCGCAGCCGGGCGCCGAGCGAGCGCACCGCCTCGACCAGCCGGCGCCGCAGGTCGGAGTCGGGGTCGTCGGCGTGGGCCAGCAACGCCGCCTTCATGTCGGCCCAGATCGTCGAGGACCACTCCCGCACCGCCGGGTGGTCGATCAGCTCCTCCTTGAGCTGGTCGGCCCGCGCCCGCATCGAGGGCGACCGGGCCAGCTGGTCGGCCAGGGTGGCGACCCGCTCGTCGAAGGTGGCCCGGATCGGGTGGTCGGCGTCGTCGGCGACGTCGGCCAGGAAGCGCTGCACCCCGGAGTGGACGCGTGCGAAGATCCGTTCGTCGACCGGCTCGGGCACCCACCACGGCGACTCCCGCTGGATGCGGTCTCGCAGCACGGCCTCGTTGTCCCGCACCGCCTCGCCGACCTTGCGGAGCAGGACCGACAGGACCTCCTGGTGGCGGCCGTCGGCGATGGCCAGGTCGAGCGCCCGGCCCAGAACCGGCCCGGCCTCGACGGCCCGCACCCGGGCTGCGATCGCCGCCTCCAGCGTGTCCTGCACGTCCTCGTCGCGCAGGGTGTCGAGCGTCGACCGCAGCACGCCGCCCATCTGGTCGGCCACCCGCTCGGCGTTGCCCTCCTCGGTGAGCCAGGCCCCGAGCCGGGCGCCGAGCGACACCCCGGCCAGGCGCTCCTCGACCACGGCCCGGGTGAGGAAGTTCTGCTGGACGAAGGTGCCCAGCCCCCGGCCGATGTCGTCCTTGCGGCTCGGGATGATGGCGGTGTGGGGGATCGGGATGCCGAGCGGGTGCCGGAACAGGGCCGTGACGGCGAACCAGTCGGCGATGGCACCGACCATGGCGGCCTCGGCGGTGGCCCGGACGAAGCCGAGCCAGGCGTGGTCCGCCTCCAGCACGCGGGTCATGACGAACACCACGGTGGCGGCGAGCAGCAGTCCGGTGGCGGTCCGCTTCATCCGGCGGAGGTCCTGCCGGCGGCGCTCCTCGTCGGCGGCGGCGGTCGGGACGGCCACGGGGGCAGCATCGCAGGTCGGACGGCCGGCGCGGGCGCGTCGTCCCCGTAGGGTCCGGCCCGTGCGAGCATTGGTGCAGCGGGTCGCTCGGGCCCGGGTCGAGGTCGGAGGCGAGGAGGTCGGGGCGATCGGGCCGGGGCTGTGCGCCTTCGTCGGCGTCACCCACGACGACACCGAGGCGCAGGCCCGGAAGCTGGCCGACAAGCTCTGGCACCTCCGGGTCTTCGAGGACGACGCCGGGGCGATGAACCGCTCGGTGGCCGAATCGGGCGGTCAGGTCCTCGTCGTCTCCCAGTTCACGCTGTACGGGTCGACGGAGCGGGGCCGACGGCCGTCCTGGGTCGCCGCCGCCCGCCCCGAGCAGGCCGAGCCCCTCGTCGCCGCGGTGGTCGCCGCCCTGCACGCCCACGGGGCCACCGTCGCCACCGGCCGGTTCCGGGCCCACATGGAGGTCGAGCTGGTGAACGACGGCCCCGTCACCCTGCTGCTCGAGGTCTGACGTGTCGAAGGGTGTCAGACACCCTTCGACACGGGCTCGACGATGGTGCGGTGCCGGCGGTCGAGGGCGATGGCGGCCCCGATCATCCCCACGGCGAGGAGGAACGGCGGCCACGGGCCCCACACCATCCACAGCGTCCGCCCCTGGCGGAACGGGATGTCGCGGACCTCGACCCGGGGCTCGCTGACCCGGCTGCGCTCGTGGACGACGCCGGTGTCGGACACGAAGGCGCTGAATCCGGTCGGGGCGTTCTGCACGACCCAGCGGCCGTTCTCGATCGCCCGGAGCCGGCTCGACGCCACCTGCTGGGTCTGCACCACGGTGCCGCTGTAGCTCGACCCGTTGGTCGGGTTGAGGAGGATGTCGGCCGGGTTGCCGTCGCCGTTGGCCCCGTCCCGGCCCCGGTCGCCGAAGAAGACCTCCCACGAGATCATGATCCCGAGCCGGACGTCGACCTGCTCGTCGGTGCGGTCCCGCCGCCCGACCCGGACCTCGACGGTGTTCTGGCCCTCGCCGGTGATGGCGTCCTTGCTCGGCAGGGCGCTGCCGGCGATCGGCTCCAGGAGGCCTCGGAGCGGGACGAACTCGCCGAACGGCACCCGCCGGACCTTGTCGTAGCGGGCGACGACCGTGCCGTCGGGGCCGAACACGACCGAGGCGTTGGTGAAGTGGTCCGGCCCGGCCCCCTCGACCACGCCGGCGACCACCGGCGCCCCCATCTCCTCGGCCAGGGCGGCGAGCTCCCGGCCCTCCCGCTCCTCCTCGATCGGGCCGTCGACGTTCACGACGTTCTCGGGCCAGACGATCAGGTCGACCTCGCCGGG
>CAYQGF010000549.1:0-2350 GCA_964416885.1 uncultured Iamiaceae bacterium | reverse complement strand
CCTGGAACCAGGACTTCGTCACCGCCACCCCGCAGGGCCAGCAGTACAAGGCCCTGGCCGACGAGATCGGGCGGGCGCTGCGGTTCATGGGGGCCTGCGGCGTCGACACCGCGTCGCTGCCCACCCTCCACCAGACCGAGTTCTTCACCAGCCACGAGGCCCTGCTCCTCCCCTACGAGGAGGCGCTGACCCGCATCGACCCGCTGAGCGGCGACCGCTACGCCACCTCGGCCCACATGATCTGGATCGGCGAGCGCACCCGCCAGCTCGACGGGGCCCACATCGCCTACTTCGCCTCGGTGGCCAACCCGATCGGCTGCAAGGTCGGCCCGACGGCCACCGCCGAGGACGTCCTGGCCCTGTGCGAGGCGCTCAACCCCGACCGGATCCCGGGTCGGCTCACCCTGATCACCCGCATGGGGGCGTCGAAGATCGAGGAGGGGCTGCGGCCGCTGCTGGCCGCGGTGCGCGACGCCGGGCACCCGGTGGTGTGGGCGTGCGACCCCATGCACGGCAACACCTTCACCTCCGAGAGCGGGCACAAGACCCGCCGGGTCGACGACATCCTCGACGAGATCGCCGGCTTCTTCCGGGCCCACGCGGCCGAGGGCACCTGGGCCGGCGGCGTCCACGTCGAGCTCACGTCCGACGACGTGACCGAGTGCCTGGGCGGCTCCCACGAGATCCTCGACTCCGACCTCGACACCCGCTACGAGACGGTGTGCGACCCGCGGCTCAACGGCCGTCAGTCGCTCGACCTGGCCTTCCGGGTCGCCGCCGCCCTCCGCGACCGCTCCTAGCGCATCCTTCCCCACCATCTCGGCCGGAAAAGCCCAGGTCAAGGGTCACACCGGCCCGGAGACGCAAATGTTGACCTAGGTGATCAGGTTTGTCACCCTTAGGGGGTGCTCCCGCCGCGGGGGCCACGGATCCACGTCCCGCGAGGCCCCTGATGACGACCCTGACCCGAGAGATCGACGCCGACCAGCTGGCCGACATCGAGAAGTTCGAGACGCTGCTGGCCCGTCACCTGGAGGGCACCATCGACGAGGACGCCTTCCGCGTCTTCCGCCTCAACAACGGGATCTACGGCCAGCGCCAGGGCGCCCACAACCAGATGGTCCGGGTGAAGATCCCCTACGGCGGCGTCCTCCCCGACCAGCTGGAGATGTTCGCCGAGATCGCCGACGAGCACTCCCGGGGCTGGGGCCACATCACCACCCGGCAGAACGTCCAGTTCCACTACGTCCAGCTCACCGACGTCCCCAACGTGCTGCGCAAGCTGGCGTCGGTCGGGATGACCACCCGGGAGGCCTGCGGCGACACCGTCCGGAACGTCCAGGGCTGCCACCTGGCCGGGGCCTGCCCGTTCGAGCACCTCGACGTCACCCCGTGGGCCGACGCCGCCTACCACCACTTCGTCCGCAACCCGCTCAGCCAGCGGCTGCCCCGGAAGTTCAAGATCAACTTCTCCGGCTGCGACACCGACTGCGGCCAGGCCCTGTTCAACGACGCCGGGGTCATCGCCACCACCCGCACCAACGAGGACGGCACCGTCGAGCAGGGGTTCCGGGTGTTCGTCGCCGGCGGGCTCGGGGCCAACCCCCGCGCCGCCCTCGCCCTCGAGGAGTTCACGCCCCGCGAGGAGCTGATGGCCACCATCGAGGCGATCCTCCGGGTGTTCAACAACAACGGCAACCGCGACAACAAGATCCGCGCCCGGATGAAGTGGCTGATCGACACCCAGGGGTGGGACGTCGTCCAGGCCCGCATCCTCAAGGAGCGCAACCTGCTCGTGGCCTCGTCGAGCTGGCCCGGCGGCATCCCCGAGATCGTCGAGAAGCAGGGCGACGCCCCCGCCGGCCGCTCGGCCACCGTTCTGGCCACGCCGATGGGCCAGGGCACGCCGGTCGCCCTCCGCTCCGGCGCCTACGAGGCCTGGGAGTCGGCCAACGTGGTGCGGGGCGAGGCCAAGGGCACGGTCTCGGCCTACGCCTGGAGCCGGCTCGGCGACGTCACCTCGGCCCAGTTCCGGGCCCTCGCCGCCATCCAGCGCGAGCTGGGCGCCGAGGTCCGGCTCACCAACCGCCAGAACCTGGTCTTCCGGGGCCTGTCCGAGGGCCAGCTGCCCGTGCTCTTCGAGCGGCTGAAGGAGATCGAGATGGCCCAGCCGGGCGCCGAGCTGGTGCGCGACGTGGTCGCCTGCCCGGGCGCCGACACCTGCAACCTGGCCGTCACCCAGAGCCGGGGCCTGGCCTCGGCCATCGGCGACGAGCTGGAGGCGCAGGGGCTGGCCACCGTCGGCGGCCTCCGCATCAACATCTCGGGCTGCACCAACTCGTGCGGCCAG
>CAYQGF010000548.1:0-2353 GCA_964416885.1 uncultured Iamiaceae bacterium | reverse complement strand
CCGGCGGCGTCGAGGGCGCGGAGGGCGTCGCGAGCCATGACCTCGAGGTCGTAGGGCCCGACGGGCTTGTCGGAGCTGCCGACGCCCCGGTTGTCGAGGGCGATGCAGCGGTACCGGCTCCCGAAGGCTCGACGCTGCATGATCCAGGCCCGGTGGTCGGCGCCCAGGCCGTGCACCAGCAGCAACGGTTCGCCGTCGCGCCGGCCCCACACCTGGTAGTGGAGCCGGACCCCGTCCTCGGCGCGGACGTAGGCCATCAGCGCAGCCCCACCACGGGACCGCGGGCGGAGTCGAGCAGCTCCTGCACCGCCGCCCGCGCCGCGTCGGCCAGGTCGGCCACCGCGAGCGGCCCCCGACCCGGGGTGGAGGCGATGGGCTCCCCGACCAGGAGCCGCCAGTGACGGCCCGGTTCCCGGCCGACGAGCGCCACCGGGACCACCGGGGCCGCGGTGGCCAGGACGGGGGCCAGCGCCGAGGTGGGCAGCCCGCCGGCCCGGCCGGACCGGACGTCACGTCCGAGCGGCAGGGCGACGAGGTGGCCGTCGCGGAGCAGCCCGGTGAGCTCCTCGGGCCGGTCGACCACCGCGCCGAGCATCCGGCCGATGGTGGCGAACGGGGGCAGGTCGACCAGGCCCGCGGTCCGGACGTGGCGTCCGATCATCTGCCGCACCCCCCGCGCCAGCACCACCGGCTCGGACAGACCGAGGGCCCGGTTGTGCACCAGCACGGCCGGGCCCATGTACGGCAGCCGCTCGGGCCACTGGACCTCGACGTCCCAGCGCAGCCCGGCCAGCGGCGCCACCAGGTCGATCACGTCGGGGTCGAGGCCCCACTCGTCGATCTCCTGGGTTCCGTCGAGCCGGCGCCGGACGAACTCGACCGGCGACACCGGCCCGGACCGGCGGCTCATGCGACGTCCCGGTGGGTCACGTCGAGGTGCACGACCTCGGCCCACTCGTAGAGGTCCTGGACCACCTCGACGGTGGAGTGGAGCGGTTCCAGGCCCAGGACCTCGGACCCCCGCGTGGCGTCGGCGCCCCGGCCCCGGGTGAGCAGCTCGATCACGTGGGCCGGCAGCGGCGCCCCGACCATCTCGCAGGCGGCGCGGGCCGCCAGCCATCCGGCCCCGACGGTGGGGACCGGGACCCGGCCGCCGAGGCGCACGGCCTGGAACGGCGTGACGGCCCGGGGGGCGACGACGTTGAGGGTGTCGTGGACACCCGCGGTGAGGGCCTGGACCGCGGCGTCGGCGGCATCCTCCTGGTGGAGGACCGAGAACGGCGGGTCGGCCAGCATCGAGACCGGGACGGCCGGCAGCCGCAGGACCCGACCGAACGGGCTGGGGATGTGGGGGCCGACGACCGGCGCGAGGCGCAGGACGGTGAGGGGGACGTCGGCGGCACCGGCCGCCTCGGCCGCGACCTGCTCGACGTGCGCCAGCGAGCGGCCCCACGGCGTGGTCGGCCGGAGCGGCACCGTCTCGTCGGGCTTCTGGGGCCCGCCCCGGGGCCGGCCGTAGACCTCGATGCCGCTGCGCACGACGATGCGGTCGAGCGTCGGGCACTGGACCGCGGCTCCCAGGGCGACGAGGGCCGAGGCGGCGTTGACGGCCGTGGCCGCCCGGGCGCCGATCCGGGCCCCGGGCTCGTAGACACCGAGGTGCAGCACGGCGGTGGGCTCGAAGTCCCGCACCACGGCAACGGTGCGGGACCGGTCGCGGGGGTCGACCAGGTGGAAGTGGGCCTTGGGGATGCGGCCCCGGGGCGGGTCGATGTCGAGCCCGACGATCGCCTCGACCGCGGGGTCGGCCTCCAGCAGGTTCGTCACCCGCGTGCCGAGCTCGCCGCCCATCCCGGTGACCAGGACCCTCATCGGACCTATCCCTGGTTCTTCTGGAAGATGAGGCGGAGGCCGTGGAGGGTCAGCCACGGCTCGATCAGCTCGATCGACTTGGTGTACGGCCCGATCAACCCGGCCAGGCCCCCGGTGGCGACGATCGTGGCGTTCTCCCCGACCTCGTCGACCATGCGGTCGACGATACCGTCGACCTGACCGGCGAAGCCGTAGACCGCCCCGGCCTGGAGGGCGTCGACGGTGTTGCGGCCGATGACGTTGCGGGGCTCGACCAGCTCGATGCGGCGGAGGGCGTCGGCCCGCTGGTACAGCGCGTCGAGGCTGATGTCGATGCCGGGGGCGATGGCGCACCCCAGCAGCTCGCCGTTGGCCGACACCGCGTCGTACGTGGTGGCGGTCCCGAAGTCGATGACGATCGCCGGGCCACCGAAGACGTCGATGGCGGCGACGGCGTTGGCGATGCCGGTCCTCACCGACAACCCCCGGGAGGTCGGTGCCG
>CAYQGF010000547.1:0-2354 GCA_964416885.1 uncultured Iamiaceae bacterium | reverse complement strand
GGGCGATCCCGCCCTGGCCGTCGGAGCGGTACAGCTCCGGGGTCCGGTCCTCGTGGAGGATCAGCACCTCCCGCACCCGCTCGGCATAGAACGGCAGCTTCTTGTACGAGTCGTCCCCCGGCGACCGGACCTCCACCACCAGTTCGGCCCGGGACCGGCCGGCGTCGCCGTAGAGGGAGTCCGGCCGGGCGAACACCAGGTCGGGCACCCGCCAGTCGTCGTCGGCCCCGAACAGGCCTCCCTCCCCCAGGTAGTCGAGCCCGCGGGCCTCGGCCACGGGGGCCAGAGCGACCAGCAGCCGCGCCTGCAGGTGCACGTGCCAGTCCTTGGGTGGGTTCACGATGCGCCACTCCCCGGCCCACCGCTCGTCCCTCTTGTCGAGGCCCAAGCGACGGCGGTGCTCCAGGAGGTCCTCGGTCACGACCACGGTCACGGGCGGCACCTCCTCATTCTGACAACGAGAGCGGCCGGCCGTGTCACGACCCGGGGACCGGCGACCCGGATGCCCGTTCGTTCCCGCCGTCCGACCCTGCGAAACCCCCCGACAGGAGCGCCCGACTGGCCGCAGGCGCGAGGCCACTGGGTACGCTCGGGCCCATGAACCCGGCCGACCTGGCGGCGTTGCTCGGCCTCCCTGACCTGGGCACCGGGCTCGCCGCGGTGGAAGATGCGCTCGGACGGGCGATCGTCGTCGAGCGCGACGAGATCGAGGTGCCGGCCCGGCGGGTCGTGCTCGGCGGGGGCAAGCGCCTGCGCCCGGCGCTGTCCTTGGCGTGCGCCGCGGCCGCCTCCGGTCGAGGCGACGCGGTCGTGACCGACCCCAACGTCGTCGCCGGGGCGACCGCCGTCGAGCTGGTCCAGGCCGGCTCCCTGGTCCACGACGACATCATGGACGAGGCCGACGAGCGCCGGGGCGTGCCCACGATCAACGCCGTCGAGGGCCCCAACCAGGCCCTGCTGATCGGCGACTTCCTGCTCGCCCGGGCCGGCCAGCTCGCCGCCGGGGTCAGCCAGCAGGTCGCGGCCTTCCTCGCCACGGCCATCGCGGACCTCTGCATCGGGCAGTCGGCGGAGGTTGCCACCATCTTCGACCCCGACCGCAGCATCTCGGCCTACGAGAGCTCGATCGCGGGCAAGACCGCGGCCCTGTTCCGATCGGCCTGCGAGATCGGCGCGGCCTCGGCCCACGCCGGTGACGAGGCGGTGAAGGCCCTCGGCGCCTACGGCACGGAGTTCGGGATGGCCTTCCAGATCATCGACGACGTGCTCGACCTCGTCTCGACCTCGGAGGCGTTGGGCAAGCCGGTCGGCAACGACATCCGGGAGGGCGTCTACAGCCTGCCGGTGCTCCTCACCCTCGCCGGCCCCGAAGGGGAGGCCCTCCGGTCCCGGCTCGGGACGGTGCCGACCGAGGAGGACGTCGCCCACGCCCTCACCCTGGTGCGGTCGAGCCCCGGGGTCGACGCGGCCCTCACGACCGCCCGCGAGCACAACGCCCGGGCCGTCGACGCGCTCGACCGGCTCCCCGCCAGCGACGTCGCCACCGGCCTGGCCCGCCTGCCCGGCGCCTACCTGGACTGGGTCCTGGAGGACAAGGCCCCCGGTCTCGTCACCACCTGAGCCCGACGCCGTAGGGTCGGCGCCGTGAGCATCGCGACGCGCAAGGGTGACGACGGGACGACCGGGCTGCTCTACGGCGGCCGGGTCCGGAAGGACTCGCCCCGGCCCGAGGCCTACGGCCAGGTCGACGAGGTCCAGGCCGTCCTCGGGGTGGCCCGGGCCCAGGCCGAGCCGGGCCGCGAGATCGACGAGGTGATCGTGTCGGTCCAGCGTGACCTGTGGGTGCTGATGGCCGACCTGGCCACCGATGCCCCCAACCGCCACAAGCTGACCGAGGGCACCACCCTGACCAGCCCGGCGATGGTGGCCCGGCTCGACGACCTGCTCGCCGACTACGAGTCCCGCTTCGAGATGCCCCGGGAGTTCGTCGTCCCCGGCGCCTCGGTCCTCGGCGCCCACCTCGACGTGGCCCGCACCGTGGTCCGCCGGGCCGAGCGGGTCGCCGTCGCCCTGGCCCCCGAGAGCACCGACGCCCTCGCCTACCTCAACCGCCTCTCCGACCTGCTCTGGGCCATGGCCCGGGTCGCCGACGGCACCTCTCTCACCGCCCGCTCCGCCCCGAAGGACACCTGATGCCAAGCCCGATCACGCCCACCACCGCCGGCAAGGTCCCGGCCCGCACCGACCTGGTGGTGGCCGGTGCCCGCGCCGACCGCCTCGATGGCGCCCGCGCCGCCGCGGGCGTCGACCCGGCCTTCGCCTCGGCCTCGGGCTTCACCGGCAAGGACGGCGCC
>CAYQGF010000546.1:0-2367 GCA_964416885.1 uncultured Iamiaceae bacterium | reverse complement strand
AGTTCGACTTGATCGGGCGGGGGATCATGTCGCCACGGGGGTTGGCCACCAGGCCGCGCATGCCGGCGATCTGGCGGACCTGCATCATGTTCCCTCGGGCACCCGAGCCGACCATCATCTCGATGGGGTTGAACTGCTCGGCCTTCAGGCCGGCCTCCATCTCGCGGCGCACCTCGTCGGTGGCCGCGGTCCAGATCTCGACCTCCTTCTGCCGCCGCTCGCCGTCGGTGATGATGCCCTTGCGGAACTGCTCGTCGACCTTCTGCGCCCGCTGCTCGTGGGCGTCGAGGATCCCGGCCTTGGCCTCGGGCGTCTTGACGTCGTCGACCGAGATGGTGATGCCGGACTTCGAGGCGAACCGGTAGCAGAGGTTCTTGATGTTGTCGAGGCTCTGGGCCACCACCGCCTTCGGGTGGTTGTGGGCCAGCTCGTCGACGATGTTGCCCATCACCTTCTTGTCGACCCGCTGGTTGATGAACTCGAAGTCATCGGGCAGGGCGTTGTTGAAGATGAGGCGACCGGCGGTGGTCACCAGGTCGTCGACGGTGCGGTTGCCCTCGTCGTCGACGGTCGCGGTGCGGAGCGTGATCTTGGCGTGGAGGCCGATGTGGCCGTCCTCGTAGGCCCGCTCCACCTCGTGCAGGTGGCGGAAGGTGCGGCCCTCTCCGACCGCGCCGTCGACCTCCTCGGTGAGGTAGTAGCCACCGATGATCATGTCCTGGGTGGGCGTGACCAGCGGGCGGCCGTGGGCCGGCGACAGGACGTTGTTGGCCGACAGCATCAGCACCCGGGCCTCGGCCTGGGCCTCGGCGCTCAGCGGCAGGTGGACGGCCATCTGGTCGCCGTCGAAGTCGGCGTTGAAGGCGGTGCACACCAGCGGGTGGATCTGGATGGCCTTGCCCTCGACCAGCACCGGCTCGAAGGCCTGGATGCCGAGGCGGTGCAGCGTGGGCGCCCGGTTCAGCATGACCGGGTGCTCCTTGATGGCCTCCTCCAGCACGTCCCACACCTGCGGGCGGCGCCGCTCGACCATGCGCTTGGCCGACTTGATGTTCTGGGCCAGCTCGGCATCGACCAGCTTCTTCATGACGAAGGGCTTGAACAGCTCCAGGGCCATGATCTTGGGCAGGCCGCACTGGTGCAGCTTCAGGGTCGGGCCGACCACGATGACCGAACGGCCCGAGTAGTCGACGCGCTTGCCGAGCAGGTTCTGGCGGAACCGGCCCTGCTTGCCCTTGAGCATGTCGGAGAGCGACTTGAGCGGGCGGTTGCCCGGGCCGGTGACCGGCCGGCCCCGGCGGCCGTTGTCGAACAGCGCGTCGACGGCCTCCTGGAGCATGCGCTTCTCGTTGTTGACGATGATCTCGGGGGCCCCGAGGTCGAGGAGGCGCTTGAGCCGGTTGTTCCGGTTGATGACCCGGCGGTACAGGTCGTTGAGGTCCGAGGTGGCGAAGCGGCCACCGTCGAGCTGCACCATCGGGCGCAGCTCCGGCGGGATCACCGGGACCACGTCGAGGATCATGGCGCCGGGGTTGTTGATCCGGCGGCCGTGCTCGTCGCGGCGGTTGAAGGCGGCGACGATCTTGAGCCGCTTGACGGCCTTCTGCTTGCGCTGGGCCGACAGGGGCTTGCGGCCCTCCTGGGGGTCGAGCGCCTCGCGGAGCTTGACCTCCTCCTCGTCGAAGTCGATGCGGTCGATCAGCTGCTTGATCGCATCGGCGCCCATCCCGCCCTCGAAGTAGTCCTCGTAGCGGTAGACCAGCTCGCGCCACAGCATCTCGTCGTCGATGATCTGGCGGGCGAACATCTTCTGGAACTCGTCGAAGGCCCGGTCGATGGTCTCCAGCTCGACGTCGTAGCCCTCGCGGACGGTGGCCTGGTCCTTCTCGAAGGCCTTGACGCGGGCCTTGATGTCGGCGTCCTTGGCCCCCTCGGCCTCCATCTCGGCGATGGCCCGCTCGTGGTCCTCGAGCATGTCGGCCAGTTCCTTGTCACGGCGCTGGGCGAGCTCGTCCTTCTCGATGTTCTTCTCGGCCTCGAGGTTGGGCAGGTCGTTGTCCCGCGCCTCCTCGTCGACCCAGGTGACCAGGTTGGCGGCGAAGTAGATGACCTTCTCGAGCTGCTTGGCCTTGAGCTCCTCGCGGACCTCGGTGCCCATCAGCAGGTAGGCCAGCCACGACCGGGTACCGCGCAGGTACCAGATGTGGACGGTGGGGGCGGCCAGCTCGATGTGGCCCATCCGCTCGCGGCGGACCTTGGAGCGGGTGACCTCGACGCCACAGCGCTCGCAGATGATGCCCTTGAACCGGACCCGCTTGTACTTGCCGCAGTAGCACTCCCAGTCCTTGGTCGGACCGAAGATGCGCT
>CAYQGF010000545.1:0-2384 GCA_964416885.1 uncultured Iamiaceae bacterium | reverse complement strand
CCCGGGTCTGGCCCACGAACTCCTCGATCGACCCCATCCGCATCGGCAGCGGCATCACCATCACGGTGGCGCCGGCCAACCAGGTGGCCTGGATGGCCGTGACCAGCGGCCGGCTGGTCGGGCCGAGGAGGGCCACGTGGTCGCCCGGGCCGATGCCCCGGGCCTGGAGGGCGGCGGCCATGGCCCTGGCGTCGGCGTGGAGCTGGTCCCACGGGACCCGGTCTCGGTCGTCGCCGGCGAGGAAGGTGATGGCGCCGCGTCCGCGCGCCGCGGCGGCCTCGATGCGCTGGGGGAGGGTGTGCACGTCCCGTCTGACCCCGCTCCCCCGGCTGGCGTTACCTGTTCGTCATGCGGTGATCAGCCGCGGCCCAGCCGGGCTGCGTCGCGCCGGACCGGGGGGTCAGGCACCAACCGCGCCGGGGGCGCGGGAGATCCGGCTGCTCGACTGCGGCACGGATGGAGCCTGACCCCGGCGCGCTGGCGACCACCGGGCCTGCTCGACTGCGGCACGGATGGAGCCCAGCACGCTGGCGACCGCCAGGCCTGCTCGACGCGGCACGAATGGAGCCCGACCCCAGCACGCTGGCGACCACCGGGCCGGGGAGGCGCATGCAACGACCGCCGGGCCGCGGGGCCGACACCGCTACCTTCGGGGCATGGCCGAGACCGCTGCGACGACTGCCGACACCCCTGCCCACCGGTACACGGCCGCCCTCGCCAACGAGATCGAGTCCCGCTGGCAGGACCGCTGGGAGGCCGAGGGCACGTTCCACACGCCGAACCCGGTCGGGCCGCTGAGCGAGGGCTTCGAGGCGGTCGCCGGCGAACCGCCCCGGTACGTGCTCGACATGTTCCCGTACCCGTCGGGCGCCGGGCTCCACGTCGGTCACCCGCTGGGCTACATCGGCACCGACGTCTACGCCCGCTACCTGCGGATGACCGGCCACAACGTCGTCCACACCATGGGCTACGACGCCTTCGGCCTGCCCGCGGAGCAGTACGCCCTCCAGACCAACACCCACCCCCGGGTCACCACCGAGGCCAACATCGCCACCATGCGGGCCCAGCTGCGGCGGCTGGGGCTGGCCCACGACGACCGCCGCTCGGTGTCGACCACCGACGTCCCGTTCTACCGCTGGACCCAGTGGATCTTCCTCCAGATCTTCGGCGCCTGGTACGACACCGAGGCCGACCGCGCCCGCCCGGTCGACGAGCTGGTCGCCGAGCTCGACGCCGGCACCCGGGAGCCGGCCGAGGGCACCAACGACACCGGCACGCCGTGGGCCGAGCTGGGCCCCGACGAGCGCCGGGCCGTCGTCAACCGCCACCGCCTGGCCTACCTGGCCGACGTCCCGGTCAACTGGTGCCCGGGGCTGGGCACGGTGCTGGCCAACGAGGAGGTCACCGCCGACGGCCGCTCCGAGCGGGGCAACTTCCCCGTCTACCGGCGGAACCTCAAGCAGTGGATGTTCCGCATCACCGCCTACGCCGACCGGCTGATCGGCGACCTCGACGGTCTCGACTGGCCCGACGCCATCAAGAGCGCCCAGCGGAACTGGATCGGCCGCTCCACCGGCGCCCGGGTCTCCTTCCCCACCCCGGCGGGGCCGCTCACCGTCTTCACGACCCGGCCCGACACGCTGTTCGGTGCCACCTACATGGTGGTCGCCCCCGAGCACCCGCTGGTCGAGGCCCTGACCACCGACGAGTGGCCCGCCGGTACGCCGGAGGCCTGGACCGGGGGCGAGGCCTCACCGACAGCGGCCGTCACGGCCTACCGGAAGGCTGCCGAGCGGCGCTCCGACCTCGACCGCCAGGCGGCCGACAAGGCCAAGACCGGCGTGTTCACCGGCAGCTACGCCACCAACCCCGTGAACGACGAGGCCATCCCGGTCTTCGTGGCCGACTACGTCCTGATGGGCTACGGCACCGGGGCGATCATGGCCGTCCCCGGCCAGGACCAGCGCGACTGGGACTTCGCCAAAGCCTTCGACCTGCCGATCGTCCGCACCGTCGCGCCCACCCAGGGCTTCGACGGCGAGGCCTTCCTGGGCGACGGCCCGGCGGTCAACAGCGGCTTCCTCGACGGGCTGGGCGTGGCCGAGGCCAAGGAGCGCATCATCGCCTGGCTGGTCGAGCACGGGCACGGCGTCGCCACCGTCCAGTACAAGCTGCGGGACTGGCTGTTCAGCCGGCAGCGCTACTGGGGCGAGCCCTTCCCCATCGTGTTCGGGGCCGACGGCGAGGCCCGGGCCCTGCCCGAGAGCGCGCTGCCGCTGGAGCTGCCGCCGATGGAGGACTTCACGCCCAAGACCTCCGACGACGAGGGCTCCGACCCCGAGCCGCCGCTGGGCCGGGTCGAGGGCTGGGCCACCGTCGAGCTC
>CAYQGF010000544.1:0-2413 GCA_964416885.1 uncultured Iamiaceae bacterium | reverse complement strand
TTCGTCGACGTCGAGCAGCAGCGCTGGGCCCAGGCCAAGGAGGCCCTGGTGCAGCTGCCCGGGCTCGTCCACCTCAGCCTCACCAGCGGCGCCCACGACGCGGTGCTCCTGGTCCGCTGCCCCGACATCGACACCCTGCGGGACGTCGTGCTGGTCCGGCTCCACCAGATCCCCGAGGTCCGCTCGGCCCAGACCCTCTTCGTCCTCGACGAGGTCCAGATGCCGCCCCTCCCCCCGGCCGACGCGCCGCGGTGACCACAAAGGGGTCAGACCCCATTGTGTGCACCGGTCAACTCTCCACGTAGGCGAGCACGGCGAGGACCCGACGGTGGTCGTCGGGCGACGGGGGCAGGTCGAGCTTGGTGAAGATCCCAGCGACGTGCTTCTCGACGGCGCGGGGCGAGACGTCGAGGGCTGCGGCGATGGCGTTGTTCGACCGGCCCTCGGCCATCAGCGCCAGCACCTCCCGCTCCCGGGGCGTGAGGCCGTCGATCGGCTCGCTGCGGCGGCTGGCCCGGAACAGCCGGGTGACGACCTCGGGGTCGAGGGCCGTGCCGCCGGCGGCCACCCGGGCCAGGGCGTCGAGGAACTCCCGCACGTGGCCGACCCGTTCCTTGAGCAGGTAGCCGACGCCGGTGGCCCCGCCGGTGAGGAGGTCGGCGGCGTAGCGGGTCTCGACGTACTGGGAGAACACCAGGAGCCCGACCTCGGGCCGGGCGGCCCGGATGGCCAGGGCGGCCCGCAGCCCCTCGTCGGTGTGGGTCGGCGGCATGCGGACGTCGATGATGGCGACGTCGGGCGGGTCCTCGGCGACGGCCCGCACCAGCAGGTCGCCGTCGCCGACGGCGGTGGTGACGGTGTGGCCGCGGTCGGTCAGGAGCTGGACGAGGCCCTCGCGCAGGACCCCGGAGTCCTCGGCCACCGCGACCCGCAGCCCCTCAGCCATGCGCGACACCCCCGACGCCGGGCACCTCGACGGTGACCGCGGTGGGGCCGCCCAGCGGGCTGTGGACCTCGATGCGACCGTCGACGGGAGCGAGCCGACCGGCCAGCCCGGCCAGGCCGCCGCCCCGCTCGACCGATGCCCCACCATGGCCGTCGTCGGTGACCCGGAGCCGCAGGGACGGGGGGCCGGTCGCAGCACCGTCGACCAACGCCAGGTCGAGCACGGCCCGACGGGCGCCGCTGTGGCGGGCCACGTTGGCCATCAGCTCGGCCGCACAGAACCAGACGATCGACTCGACCTCGGGGGCGAAGCGCCGGCCCCCGGTCTGCTCCCGGAGCTCGACGGCGACGGGGCTGGTCGCGGCCAGGTCGGCCAGGGCCGGACCGAGCCCGACGTCGAGCACCGGCGGGTGGATGCCCCGGGCCAGGTCGCGCAGCTCGGAGATCGCGGTCATGGCGTTGGCGTGGGCGGCGCCGACCAGCCGGCCCAGCCGCTCGCGGTCGACCTCGACGGTGGGGTCGGCCAGGTCCTCCTGCACCTGGCCCAGGCCCATGGCGATGGCCGCCATCCGGGCCTGGGCACCGTCGTGGAGGTCGCGCTCGATCCGCCGGAGCCGTTCGTCGGCGCCCGACACGGCTTCGGCCCGGGTCGCCTCCAGGTGGCTCACCAGCGCGTCCCGCCGGCCCCGGGCCAGCAGCGCCCGGACCAGGAGCCGGTCACCGGTGACCACCAGCCGCACCAGCCACGGTGTGGCCAGCACCATCGCCACGCCGAGGCCGCACACCAGCAGCGCCCGGGGCCAGGTGTCGACGTACCACTCGCCGAACTGCATGCCGGAGTGGCGCACCCGGCCCTGGGCATCGACGTTCTCGGGGTCGAAGACCACCCACCAGGCCGGGTAGGTGGCGAGCGTCGCGCCCATGACCGCCCACACCATCACCCCGTAGCCACCGACCACGACGACCGGCGCCTTCACGACCTGGTAGGCCAGCGCCCGCCACCCGGTGCCGTCGGCGAGCATCGACACCACGAACGGCAGGAAGCCCGGCTTGCCCCGGAACGGCGACGGGGCCGGGACCTCCTCGTCGAGCAGCGATCGCACCAGTGCCCGCTGGAGCCGACCGAGGAGCCGGCCGCCGAGCACGATCACGCCGATCAGGGGCAGGCCGACGACGAAGAGCAGGAACACCGGCGCCAGCGAGGCGGCCGTCATCACGTAGGCCAGCCCGATGCTGCCGAGGAGGTAGCTGGCGAGGAAGTAGCCGACCTCCCGCCAGGTGCGACGGGTGAACAGCTCGGTGAGCACCCGCCAGCCCGGGTGACGGGGCGGAGGCTCGGCAGGGTGGCGGGCCGCCGGGGGGCCGACGGTGAGGGGCGCGGTCGTGGTCATGGGGGTCATCGTCCGCCCTCCAGCCTGCCCGGCCCAGCGTGAGGTCCCCCACGCCGGGGTTCGGTCCACCCCACCCC
>CAYQGF010000543.1:0-2439 GCA_964416885.1 uncultured Iamiaceae bacterium | reverse complement strand
AGAGCCGCCGCCAGGCCTGGGTGAAGGACCAGCTGGTCGAGGCCGGCCGGGCCCGGGCCGCCAGCCTGGGCTGGCCCGACGCCTACGCCATGACCAAGGCCCTCGGCGAGCGGGCGCTGGGCCAGGAACGGGGCGCGGTGCCGGTGTCGATCGTCCGTCCGGCGATCATCGAGTCGGCCTGGTCCGAGCCGGTGCCGGGCTGGATCCGCGGCTTCCGCATGGCCGAGCCGGTGATCCTCTCCTACGCCCGGGGCCTCCTCAGCCAGTTCCCCGGCGTCCCCGAGGGCACCGTCGACGTCATCCCCGTCGACCTGGTGGTCGGGGCCATCTGCGCCGTAGCCGCCCGGGGGCCGAGCAACGACGACGGCACCCCCGACGTCACCCAGGTCGCCTCCGGTTCGAGCAACCCCCTGAAGTTCCAGCGCATGGTCGACCTGGTGAGCGGGTGGTTCACCGAGCACCCGCTCTACGACCGCGACGGCCAGCCGATCAGCGTCCCCGAGTTCGCGTTCCCCGGGCGGGGCACGGTCGAGGGTGAGTTGCGCCGGGCCCGCAGGCTGCTCGGCACCACCGAGAAGGTGTTGGCGGCACTGCCCCTCCGTGGCAAGCAGGCCCAGTGGGCCGCGGGCATCGAGGAGAAGAAGGAGTTGGTCGACCGGGCCACCGCCTACGTCACCCTCTACGGCTCCTACACCGAGTGCGAGGCCATCTACGGCGTCGACCGGCTGCTCGCCCTGCACGCCTCGCTCGGCGCGGCCGACCAGCGCGACTTCGGCTGCGACCCCCGCATCGTCGACTGGGACCACTACGTGCGGGAGATCCACCTGCCGTCGGTGGTCAAGCACGGCCGGGTCCGCACCGACGGATCGAAGGGCAGCAGCGAGTCGCGAGAGACCCGGCTGCGACGCCAGGTCCTCGACCCGCAGCGCACGCTGGCCGCCTTCGACCTCGAGAACACGCTGATCGCCTCCAACGTGGTCACGTCGTTCGCCTGGCTGGCGACCCGACGGCTCGACACCGGCGACCGCCGCACGCTGTCGGCCCGGCTGATCGCCGAGGCTCCCAGCCTGCTCAAGCTCGACCGCCGCGACCGCAGCGACTTCCTCCGCCACTTCTACCGTCGCTACGAGGGCGCCCCGCTGGAGGACCTGCAGGCGGACGCGGCCGAGATGTTGTCGGACCTGATCCTCACCAAGTCGTTCCCGGCCGGGATCCGGCGGGTGCGGGAGCATCGTGCGCTCGGGCATCGCACGGTGCTGATCACCGGCGCCCTCGACTTCGTGGTCGAGCCGCTGAAGCCGCTCTTCGACGACATCGTCGCCCCGTCGCTGACCGTCGCCGCCGACGGCACCGTCACCGGGCAGATGGCCGAGGTCCCGCCGACGGGCGAGAGCCGGGCCCAGGCCCTGTACGACTACGCCGCCGAGCACGACCTCGACGTCAGCGAGGCCGTCGCCTACGCCGACTCGACCTCCGACCTGCCCCTGCTGGAGGCCGTCGGCTTCCCGGTGGCGGTCAACCCCGAGGCCCGGCTGGCCACACTGGCCCGCAAGCGGGGCTGGCTGGTCGAGCAGTGGGACAAGGCCCCCGGCTACAAGCACGGCCTGCTCCCGATCCCGGCTCCGTCCGGTCCGCGCCGCGAGTCCCTGCGGGTCCCCGGCTACTCCGAGCCCGACCGCAAGGCCAGCCGCCTCCGTCGCACGGTCGGCCCCCGATGACCGCCCATCGCTTCTTGGTGCACGAGACGTCGCCCAGCGACGCGTCCTGCACCGAGAACCAGAGTGGGCTCGGCGCCCATCACTTCTTGGTGCACAGGACGTCGTTCAGCGACGCGTCGTGCACCAAGAACGGATCGGGGGCCCGGCGGTGAAGGCGCTGGTGTTCTCGCGGAAGCCGGCCCGGTTCGCGGCGGCGGCCGTCGCCGGACGGGCGGTGCCGGGCAGCGGTGCCGCGGTGGGGCCGCTCAAGCTGGTCGACGGCGACGAGGTCGACGCCCCGACGCCCGAGTGGGTGCGGTTCCGGCCCCGGCTGGCCGGGATCTGCGGCAGCGACCTGGCCACCATCGACGGCCGGTCGAGCCGCTACTTCGAGCCGATCGTCAGCTTCCCGTTCACCCCCGGCCACGAGGTCGTCGGAGAGCTCGACGACGGCAGCCGGGCCGTGCTCGTCCCGGTGCTGCACTGCGCCGTCCGGGGCGTCGACCCCGTCTGCCCGAGCTGCGCCGACGGCCGGACCCACCACTGCGAGCGGATCGCCTTCGGCCACCTCGACCCCGCCCTCCAGAGCGGCTTCTGCCGGGAGACCGGCGGCGGCTGGTCGACGGCGATGGTCGCCCACCCCGACCAGCTCGTCCCGGTCCCCAACGCCATGAGCGACGAGGCCGCGGTGGTGGTCGAGCCCACCGCCTGGGCCGTCCACGCCGCCCATGCCATCAGGGCC
>CAYQGF010000542.1:0-2441 GCA_964416885.1 uncultured Iamiaceae bacterium | reverse complement strand
GCCGGCGCCAGCTGGGGCTACTGGACCATGAACGTCAACACCATGCCGCGGGCCTTCGACCCGGTCCTCGAGGAGGACGGCACCTACGTCTACGAGCCGAGCATCCTGCTCGACGGTGAGCCCGAGCTCGAGACCGATCCGCAGCAGGTCGTCACCTATACGATCAGCGAGGACGCCGTCTGGAACGACGGCGAGCCGATCACGTCCTCGGACTTCAAGTACACCTGGGACCAGATCAAGAACGGCGAGGACATCTACGACCGCACGGGCTACGCCAACATCGAGTCGGTCGACGACAGCGACCCCAAGGTCGCGGTGGTGACCTACGAGACCCCGTATGCCGGTTGGAAGGGCCTCTTCGGCGGCGGGTACGGCGTCCTCCCCTCGCACATCCTCGAGGGCGAGGACCGCGCCGCGCTGATGGCCAACGGCTACGACTTCTCCGGTGGCCCGTGGATCATCGAGGAGTGGGCCAAGGGCTCCGAGATCGTCATGGTCCCGAACGAGAACTACTGGGGCGACGTGCCCAAGCTCGACTCGGTCACCTTCCGCTTCGTGACCGACACCGCCTCGGAGTTCCAGGCCTACAAGGCCGGTGAGGTCGAGGCGATCTACCCGCAGCCGCAGCTCGACGTGATCGAGAGCATCAACGCCGGGGTCGAGGGCAACAACAGCTTCACCGCCAACACCGGCAACATCGAGGCGCTGTGGATGAACAACGACGAGTTCCCGTTCGACTCGGTCGCGGTCCGTCAGGCCTTCGCCTTCAGCCTCGATCGGGACGAGATCGTCGAGTCGCTGTTCGGTGGTATCGGGGTCACCGAGGCGAGCAACTCGCTCGACCCGCCGATCATGGCGCCGTACACCAACGAGGACGCCTTCGCCGACTACACCCTCGACCTCGACCAGGTCGACGAGTTGATGACCGGCGACGGCTGGGAGAAGAACGACGACGGCATCTGGGAGAAGGACGGCGAGGCCGCCAACATCGAGTTCATCACGACCGCGGGCAACGCCCGCCGGGAGCGGACCCAGGAGATCGTGCAGCAGCAGGCGGCCGACGCCGGCTTCAACATCACGATCAACAACCAGGAGGCCGGCACGTTCTTCGGCGAGACGCTCCCGAACGGTGACTACCAGTTGGGCCTCTACGCCCAGGTCCTGACCTCGCTCGACCCGAGCAACTGCAACCTGTTCTGCTCGAAGAACATCCCGTCGCCCGAGAACGAGTTCTCGGGCCAGAACTGGACCCGCACCGAGATCGACGGCCTCGACGAGCTGCTCGAGACGGTCGAGTCCAGCCTCGACGAGGACGAGCGGCAGGCCGCCGGCGCCGAGGCGCAGGACCTGCTGGCCGAGGAGGTCGGCTCGCTGCCGGTCGACCCGCTGCCCAACATCCTCCTCTGGAGCGACAACATCGTGGGCCCGGTGGCTGACAACGCCATCCTCGGTCCGTTCAACAACATGCAGAACTGGGGCCTGGCCGGCTGACCCGGTGACCGCCTCCACACGACCCTGAGCCGGGGGCTCGGCACGTCGGTGCCGGGCCCCCTGCTCGTTCCCCTCTTCCCCCCGGTGGCGCCATGTTCTCGTACGTCCTGCGACGGGTCCTGATCTCCATCCCCGTCGTCCTCGTCGCCTCGTTCCTGCTGTTCTGGTTCGTGCGGGAGACCTTCGACCCGACGGCGCGGCTGCGCAACGTGCGCGACCCCGAGGTCATCGCCCGGGAGACCGAGAGGTTGGGCCTGAACGACCCGGTGCCGGTGCAGTACGGCCGTTGGCTGGGTGACTTCGTGCAGGGCGACTGGGGTGAGAGCGCCCGCACCCGCGAGCCGGTCACCGACATGATCAGCCTGGCCCTGAAGAACACCGTGGTGCTGATCTTCTGGGGGGTGCTGGTGTCGGCGGTGCTGGCCATCGTCATCGGCGTGCTCGGGGCCGTGAAGCAGTACTCGATACCCGACTACATCCTCACCGGGCTGAGCTACATAGCCATCGCCATGCCCCCGTTCTGGTTCGGGTTGCTGGCGATCAACGTCTTCGCGTTCAAGGTGCCGGAGTGGACCGGCCAGCCCCGGCAGGTCGACTTCGTCGGCCTCCACTCGGCCGGGGCCAAGAACTTCGGCGCCGTGCGCTACTACCGGGACTACGCCCGTCACCTGGTGCTGCCGGTGATGACCTTGAGCATGCAGATCGTCGGGTCGTGGAGCCGGTTCCAGCGCTCGGCGATGCTCGACGTGATGAGCGCGGACTACATCCGCACCGCCCGGGCCAAGGGCGTCAGCGAGCGGAAGGTCATCTTCAAGCACGGTCTGCGGAACGCCCTGATCCCGCTGGTGACGGTGATGGCGATCGACATCGGCCTGCTCTTCGGCGGGCTGCTGATCACCGAGACGATCTTCTCGATCGCCGGGATGGGCCGGCTGTTCGTCCAGGCCCTC
>CAYQGF010000541.1:0-2458 GCA_964416885.1 uncultured Iamiaceae bacterium | reverse complement strand
CGGGCCAGGTCGTGGAGGTGCCGGCCGTGGGCCCGGCCCAGGGCGCCCTCGAGGGTGGCGAGCGGCAGCTCGGCCAGGTCGCCCACGGTCCGGACCCCGTAGCGCTGGAGCCGGGCGAGCGTGGCCGGCCCCACGCCCCACATGGCCTCGACCGGCAGGGGGTGGAGGAAGGCCAGCTCCTCGCCGGGCTCGACCACGGCCACGCCGGCGCCGACCACCGGTCCGTGGCGCGAGGGCCGGGGCTTGGCCCGGTTGGTGGCCAGCTTGGCCAGGAACTTGACCGGGGCCACGCCGACCGAGCAGGTGAGGTGCTCCTGCTCCCACACCGCCCGGCGCAGCTCGGCCGCGATCGTGGGGCCGTCGCCCGCCCGTCGGCGCGCCCCGGTGACGTCGAGGAAGGCCTCGTCGAGCGACAGCGGCTCGACCAGCGGGGTGACGGTCCGGAACAGGGCCATGACCCGGGTGCTGACCTCGGCGTAGTGGGCGTGGTCGCCCGGGACGAACACGGCGTCGGGGCACAGCCGACGGGCCCGCGCCGACGGCATCGCCGAGTGGACGCCGTAGGAGCGGGCCTCGTAGGACGCGGCGGCCACGACGCCGCGGGGGCCGCTCCCCCCGACGACCACCGGGAGGCCGCGCAGCTCGGGCCGGCGCAGCAGCTCGACCGACGCGAAGAACGCGTCCATGTCGACGTGCAGGATCGTGCGGGGCGGCCCCATCGTCACCCCAGGATCGCACCCCTCGCCGACCTTTGAGCGGAAAAGACCGCCCCGCGGAACAAGGCACTCAAAGTTCGCGGTGATATGGCCCTCAGCCGTCCTCGGGGCCGGTGGTCGTGCTGTCACCGGGGTCGCGGCGGGACTCCTCGCTGCTCCCCGGCGGGTTGTTGCACGGCGGTGGGACGTCGTCGCCGCACGTCGGCAGGTCGGCGAACTCGTCGGTGGTGCCGGCGACGCCGTCGCCGTCGGTGTCCTCGCACGCCACGGGGTCGGGAGCGGTGGCCATGCACGCCGCGCCGCCGATCAGGTAGACGCCCTCACCGTCACCGTCGGGGTCGATGCAGTCGGGGATGCCCTCCTCCAACGAGCAGGGGTCGCCGGGCGCCAGCGCACCCGCACCCCCGGTGGTGCTCGGGGCGTCCGGGCCCTCGGTGGTGGCCGTCTCGTCGGGGCCGTCCTCCGTGCTCGTCGGCGCGGTCGACGTGGACGGGGCCGTGGTGGTGGTCGTCGCCTCGGTCGTGGTGCTCGATCCGGCGGCTGTCGCCTCGTCGCCGCCGTCGTCGCCGCAGCCGGCGAGGGCCAGGGCGACGGCCGCCACGAGGGTCGCGACCACCGCGCCGCGGGGCTGGGGACGTCGGGTCGGGGCGTGGGTCACGGTCAGGGGGCCTCCTGGTGGGGGACCCCCGACGGTAGTGCTAGCCCTCGCTCACCGAACCGTCGGGGTTGTGGCAGGGAAGGGGGATGCCTCCCCCACACTCGGGCAGGTCGGCCGTCTCGCCCGACGGCCCGCCCGGGGCCGCACCGTCGCCGGAGGAGCCGTCGCCCTCGTCCACCGAACCGTCGGGGTTGCGGCACGGGACGGGGATGCCGGCCCCGCACTCGGGCAGGTCGGCCGTCTCGCCGGACGAGCCATCGGTGCCCCCACCGTCCCCACCGGGCCCGGTGTCGGCAGCCGTGGTGGTCGTCGCGGGGTCGGGGTCGGCCCCGGTGGTGGTCGTGGCCCCGGTCGTCGTCGTGGCCCCGGTCGTCGTCGTGGCCCCGGTCGTCGTCGTGGCCTCGGTCGTGGTCGTGGCCTCGGTCGTCGTCGTGGTCGTCGACGGGGCGTCGTCGCCGCCACCGCACCCCGCGGCCAGGGCCCCGGCGAGGGCCATGACGCCCACCGCCGTCGTCAACCGCCGCCGCACCCCGCCCTGCTCGCTCGCTGTCATGGTCGGACAGTAGACCTCGACCGGGCCACCGTCACCGGGGTGGCCAACCCCGGTCAGCCGCTGGTCAGGGGCCGGTCAGCCGCTCGACCTCGATGTCCCCCCGGCCCAGGGCACCGGTCACCCGGTAGGACCAGCGGGCCGGGCCGACGCCGGCCGGACCGGCACCGAGGCCCGCCTCCAACCAGGTCGCCAAGGGCTCGCGCACCCATCGGGGCGCTCCGGCCAGGAGGACCACGGCCTCGTCGGCCGGGACGAACCGGGCCTCGACCACGATGCCGTCGGGGTCGTCGATCCGGACCTCGCCGGCGAACCCGTCGGCGTGGTGGGCCTCGACGGCGAGGTGCCAGCCCATGTCGGGGGCGTGGGCCTCGATCCGGTAGGCCGGCCCGGACCACCCCGCGACCCGCAGGCCGGTCTCCTCCTCGACCTCCCGGGTCAACCCGGTGAGCAGCGTCTCGCCCCGGTCGATCACGCCGCCCGGGGGCGACCAGTCGAGCCGCCCGTCGCGCCTCCGGTTGCGGACCAGCAGGA
>CAYQGF010000540.1:0-2462 GCA_964416885.1 uncultured Iamiaceae bacterium | reverse complement strand
ACGACGATGGCGACGATGGCACTCGGGAAACCGAGGTTGCGACGCTGACCGGTGACCTTGCCGCCGGTGCGTGCGGCCCGGGCCACCTTCTTGGATGAGGACGCCTTACCCATGGGCTGGTCACCCTATCCGGCGGCACCCCCGGGACCGGAGTCGGCCCCGGCGCTCCTCAGCGCCCCGGCGAGCGCCCGCGCCCCCGCCTCCTCGCTGTAGCCGGTCGCATGGGCCCGGCCGGCGGCACCCAGGCGGGCCGCCAGCGCCTGGTCGGAGAGGATCCGGTCCAGGGCGGCAGCCCATGCCTCGACCGCCCCGGGGGGCACGAGCAGCCCGCCCGGCCCCACCACCTCGGGAAGCGATGTGGCGTCCGATGCCACGACCGGCACCCCCCGGGCCAGGGCCTCCAGGGCGCCGTTGCCGAACCCCTCGTAGCGGGAGGGGAAGGGCACGGCTGCGGCGCCGGCGATGAGGGCGTCGAGGTCGGGCCGGGGGACGCGACCGACCCGGTGGATGCGGCCCACGGCCGGCGACGCCGCGATGGCAGCCCGGACCTCGTCCTCGGCCGGCCCCTCGCCCCCGGTGAGGACCAGGTCGACGTCCGGGTGCCGGGCGGCCACCGCCCCGAAGGACCGCACCAGCGTCAGGTGGTCCTTGTGGGGATAGGTGATCACCGGGTACACGAGCCACCGCCCGGCCAGGCCGTAGGTCGCCCGCACCCGGTCCAGCTCGTGGTCCGGCACGGGGCCGAACAGCTCCGGCCCGATGCCGTGGGGGACGGGGCGCACCTCCCGCACCTCGGGGAAGCGGGCCTCGACGGTCTGGGCGACGGTGCGCGACGGCGTGGTGACGACGTCGGCCCGGCGTACCGACCGGGGCAGCATCGCCCGCAGGTAGGCGACCTTGGTGCGGGAGAAGCCCTCGGGCGCCTCCAGGGGGCGGAGGTCGTGGACGGTGAGGACGACCCGGGCCCCGCCGACCGCCAGCGGCACCACCCCCCCGGCGTGGAGGACGACGTCGAGCCGACGGCGTCGGGCCCAGGCCGGCAGCCAGGTCGTCTCGGCTGCCACCCGGAGGGCCTTGGCCCGGCCCCGCAGCCCGATGGTGCGGATCGGGAACCGGTCGACCAGCTCCGGGTGTGCCGTCCGCAGCTCGTCGAGGGCGTACAGCTCCACCGCGAGGTCGGGCGGGGCCAGGTCGGCCAGCCCGTGGAGGAGCCGCACCGTGTACTCCTCGCTCCCGCCGACGACGCCGGGCACCAGCCACAGGAGGTTCACGCCGACGCGGAGCGGCCGGGCCGGGCCGTCGCTCCCGCCCGCCCGCGTCACCCGAGGACCTCCCGGTAGGCGGTGACGGTGAGCTCGGCGGTGCGGTCCCACGTGAAGCCGGCGGCCCGGGCCCGGGCCCGGGCGCCGAGGTCGGCGGCGAGGTCCGGGTCGCCCAACAGCCGGTCGAGGCCGTCGGCGATCGCCGTCACCGAGGTCGGGTCGACCAGCACCGCGGTATCGCCGGCGACCTCTTCGGTGGCGGTCCCGGCCGAGGTCACGACCGCCGCGCCCTGGGCCATGGCCTCCAGCACCGGCAGGCCGAAGCCCTCGCGCCGCGAGGGGTAGGCGACGACCGTGGCGCCGGCGTAGAGGGGGCCGAGGTCGGCGGGCGCCACGAAACCGAGGGACCGCGAGCGCCCGGGCAGGGCATCGAGCAGCGCCCCGAGGTCCTCGTTCCAGCCCTCGGCGCCGACCAGCACCAGCTCGACGTCGTCACGGGCCAGCCGGGCCATGGCCTCGACCAGCCGGCGCAGGTTCTTGCGGGGCTCGACGGTGCCGACGAACAGGACGTACGGCCGGTCGAGCCGGTGCCGCTCCCGCGCCGAGGCGATGTCGTCGGCCCCCGCCGGCACGACGTCGACACCCCATGGCACCAGCCGGATGCGGTCGTCGTCGATGCCGGCGGCCCGGCACTCGGCCGCGGTGGCCTCCGACGGCACCATCACGAGGCGGGCGTGGCGGCGGGTCAGCTCCAGGCCCCGCCGGAAGAAGCGGAGCCCGTGCTTCGTCGCCTGCTCGGGGTGGGCCAGGAAGGCCAGGTCGTGGATGGTGACGACCAGGGGCGCGGCGCTGGCGGGCACGGCCACGGCGGTGGCGTGGACCAGGTCGACCGGCCCGGTCGCCCGCTCGACCGACGGCCAGCGCAGGGCGTGCCACGTCTCGTAGAGGGCCAGCCGAGGCAGCGGCAGGTGGCGCACCGGGACCGGGGGCACGAAGGCTGCGGCCGGCGGCTCTCCGTGGCGCGCCGCCACGCCGACGACCTCGACGTCGGGCCGGCGGGCCAGCGCCTCGGCCAGGGCCAGGATCGACGTGGCCGACCCGCCCGGGACCCGGTGCCAGCACTGCTCCAACGTCAGGGCGACACGGGGCACGGCGACAGCGGGCGACGGCATGACGGTCGGTAGCATCGCAGACCGTGCC
>CAYQGF010000539.1:0-2473 GCA_964416885.1 uncultured Iamiaceae bacterium | reverse complement strand
TACCAGGTGGCCACGTCGGGGCTGAACCCGGCCGACGTCGCCTACCCGGTGCGGGGGATCTTCCAGCGCCAGCGCAACGTCCGGTTCCGGCGGGCGACGGTGACCGACGTCGACTGGGGCGCCCGCCAGGTCCGGGTCGAGCCGGGCGAGCCGATCCCGTTCGACCACCTGGTGGTGGCGGCCGGGGCGACGGTCAACGACTTCGGGATCCCGGGCGTGGCCGAGCACGGCTTCCCGCTCTACGTCCTGCCCGACGCCGTGCGGCTGCGGAACCACATCCTGGGCCGCTTCGAGGCCGCCGACGCCGACCCGGACCTGGTCGACGACGGCGCCCTGACCTTCGTGGTCGTGGGTGGTGGCCCGACCGGCGTCGAGGTCGCCGGCGCCCTGGTCGAGCTGATCGACAAGGTCCTGCACCGCGACTTCCGGGGCAGCCGCTTCGACGTCCGCCGCGCTCACGTCGTGCTGGTCGAGGCGGTCGACACCCTGCTGCCCCCGTTCCACACCGGCTCCCAGCGCTACGCCCGCCGGACCCTGGCCACCCGGGGCGTCGAGGTCCGCACCGGGACCACCGTCGAGCGGGTCGAGGCGACCCGGGTCCACCTGGGCGACGGCACCGCCCTCCCGGCCCACACCCTGGTCTGGGCCGCCGGCGTCCGGGCCGGCGACCTGGCCTCGGCCCTCGACGTCCCGACCGGGCCGGGCGGGCGCATCAGCGTCGGGCCCGACCTGCGCATCCCCGGGCACCCCGAGGCCTTCGCCATCGGCGACATCGCCGCCATCGACCGGGGCGACGGGAAGCTCCTCCCGGGCGTGGCCCAGGTCGCCATGCAGTCGGGCCAGCACGTCGCCCGGCTGATCGAGCGGCATCTGGTGGGGGAGGAAGACGATGCCGAGCCGTTCCGCTACCGGGACAAGGGGTCGATGGCCACCATCGGTCGGCGCTCGGCGGTCACCGAGCTGGGCCGGCGGGTGCGGCTCACCGGTACGCCCGCATGGGTCGCCTGGCTCGGCCTCCACCTGCTGTACCTGATGGGGTTCCGCAACCGGGTGTCGGTGTTCGTCAACTGGGCGTGGAACTACCTGACGTGGGACCGCGGCGCCCGCCTGATCCTCGGCTCCGGCGAGGGCGACGACGGACGCGAAGTGCCTGGCACCTCGCGTACGTCCGTACGCGAAGTGCCAGGCACTTCGCGTACGGGGCTACCCCCAGAGGCCTGACGCCCGGGCCGCCGGGGCCATCAGCTCCACTTCGCCGGCACGGGCCCGGGTGGCGGAGACGGAGGCGTGGGCCGGGTCGACGTCGAGGACGACCAGGCGGGGCGGCGCCACCGGCACGACGGTGCCGGCCCGCCCGGCCAGCAGCACCGCCGGCAGCCCGGCGACCGCCGCATCGCGGGCGGCGATCGACGGGTACCAGGCCGGGTCGACGACCTGGGCCCACTTGTCGGCGCCCATCACCACGGCCTCGGCCCCGGCCTCGGCCACGATGTCGGCGACCAGCCGGGCCTCCGTCGTCACGGCGTCGAGGCCCTCGGCCCGCAGCACGGCGAGCCGCTCGGCGACGGGCGTGCGGCCCGTCCCCTTGCCCAGGGCGTCGGCCGACAGCACCAGCCGGACCCGGTCGACGTGGGCCCGGGCCGCGGCGACGATCGCCAGGTGGGCGATCGTCGGCGGGTCGAAGGACCCCGGGTACACGGCCAGCATGGGACACCCATCTTGCCCCCCGGTGACGAACCGGTGATCAGATCCCCCGCCGGGACGGGGAATCCGATCACCGGTTCGGGAGAGCGAGTGAGGCCGAGGCCTCAGCCGTGGCCCAGCACCCGGTCGACGGCGATCTCGATGGCGACCCGGTCGGCCCGCTCGCCGGGCGGCCGGTAGCGCTCGGCGTAGCGGCGGACGGCCTCGGCCACCCGCTCGGGGTCGTCGGTGACGGTGGCCGGCCCCTCCAGGGTGAGCCACCGGCCGCCGTCGACCTGGCACACCGCGGCCCGGGAGCCGGGGGCGGCGAACAGGTTCCGGGCCTTGCGGCTGGGGGCGAAGGTGATCACCCGGGCCAGCCCGGCCTCCGCGTCCCACGTGAACCCGACGGCGACGACGTGGGGCGACCCGTCGGGCCGCAGCGTGGTGAGGGTGGCCAGGTGGGGCTCGGCGACGAAGGTCAGGGCGGCCGGGTCGAGGACGGCGCGGGCGGCCGGGTCGGTGCTCACTCGACCGTGACGGCGTCGAGCACGTCCATCCGGGCGGCCCGGAAGCCGGGGATGACCGAGGCGAGCATGCCGATGACGGTGGCCAGCACCAGGACGCCGAGCACGAACAGGGGCGACAGGTAGATCCGCAGCGTGTCGAACTCGTCGCGCTGGGCCAGCATGATGGCGCTGCCGCCGGCGAGGCCGATCACCAGCCCGAGGACGGTGCCGAGCAGGGTGATCACCACCGACTCGCCGGTGATGGCGGTGACGATCTGCCG
>CAYQGF010000538.1:0-2474 GCA_964416885.1 uncultured Iamiaceae bacterium | reverse complement strand
ACCGGACCGGGGACGGCGCCGCCGACGGAGGCGGCGTAGGCCTCCCGGTAGCGGGTGGTCGAGTGCACCGGGTCGGTGTCGAAGCGGGGGATGACCTCCCGCCCGAACAGCTCCATCGACGCCACCACGGTGTCGGTCGGGAGGGTGTTGGTGGTGGGGCTGAAGGTGAGCTGGTCGAAGCCGAGGTCGACCCAGCGCTGGATCGAGCGGGCGCAGTCGTCGGGGTCGCCGATGGCCACGAAGCCCTCCTTGGACAGGTACTCGACCTGTTCGGGCGTCGGCTCGGGGATCTTGTTGGGCCACTCCGGGAGGTCGGAGGGCCGGGGCACGTTGTCGAGCCAGTGGTAGGCGAGGCTCGAGTAGTAGTTCATGCCCATGTTGGAGGCGACCTCGAAGGCCTTGTTGCGGTCCTCCATGCACAGCATGTTGGTGACGCCCATGATGTTGTCGTTGACGTAGTCGCCGACCGGGGTGGCGCCGCCGATGGCGTCCTTGTAGGCCCGGAGCAGCGGCTCCATCTGCTGGGGCCGGCCCAGGGCGAAGCAGAACACGCCGAGGCCCATCTCGCCGGCCTCGCTGAAGGTGCCGGGGCTGCCGCCGGCGACCCACATGCCGGGGTGGCCGGTGCCGTGGGGGCAGGGGAAGATCTTGCGCTCCGGCACCGAGAAGCTCTCGCCCTCGTAGGAGTAGGTCTCGTCCTTCCACATCTTCGGGATCTCGCGGATCGTCTCCCGCCACATCGCCTTGGTGTCGTCGACGCTCGGGATGCCGAAGCCGAGGACCTCGGTGGACGACGAGCCCCGGCCGGTGCCGAACTCGAAGCGGTTGTTGGTGAGGTGGTCGAGGAGGGCGACGTTCTCGGCGACGCGTACCGGCTTGTTCACCGGCGGGGTGATGTTGAAGATCGCCGAGCCGAGGTGGACCCGCTCGGTCTGGGCCGCGCAGAAGGCGAGGAAGGCCTCCGGCCCGGGCATGTGCGAGTACTCGTCGAGGAAGTGGTGCTGCGGGCACCAGACGTACTTGAAGGCGTTCTGGTCGGCGACCTTGGCGATCTCGACGTTGCGCATGATGCGTCGGTGCTCGGCGTGCGGGTCGCGGTCCCGCTCGAACTGGGGCACGAACAGCTGGGCGAAGACTCCGAACTCCATGGCCGCGAAAACTAGAACACGTTCTATTTTCTGTCCAGCACCAGCCCGTTGTTAGGTTCGCCTCACATGCCGCCGCCCCGCCTCGTCGCCGTCGTCATGTCCGCCCTGCTGGCGCTCGCCGCCTGCTCGGGCTCGTCCGCCGACGGCTCCGACGACACCGGCGCCCCCACCAGCGCAGCCGGGGCCGGCACGCCCGCCGAGGACGCCTTCCCGGTCACCATCGAGCACATGCTGGGCGAGGCCACGATCGAGGCCCCGCCCACCGCCGTCGCCGCCCTGGGCAGCGCCGACTTCGACACCGTCGTCGCCCTCGGCGTGCGGCCCATCGTCGGCGTCCACCCGCCCGGGCAGCCCGACGCGGTGTTCCCCTGGCTCGACGGCGAGGTCGACCCCGGGTCGCTGATGCTGGTCGACGCCGAGCAGCCGGCCGTCTCGGCCGAGGCCATCATCGCCCGGGCGCCCGACCTGGTCCTGGGCACGACGGCCAACGGCACCGAGGCCGACTACGCCCAGTACGCCGGCCTCGGGGTGCCCCTGATCGGCCCCCTCACCGCCCCCTTCCAGGACACCTGGCAGGAGCGCACCATGGCCATCGGGCGGGCGCTGGGACGGACGGCCGAGGCCGAGGAGGCCATCGCCGCCACCGAGCAACTGCTCACGGACTTCACGGCCGACCGCCCCGGCCTGGCCGGCAAGACCTTCGCCATCGCCAACTCGATCGGCGGCGGCCAGGTGCGGGTGGTGACCGCCCCGACCAGCTCGTCGGCCCGGATGCTGGCTGAGCTGGGCCTGGAGGTACCCGAGGCCCTGGCCGCCCTGGAGCCGGACGCCGACGGGGCCGTGACCCTCAGCCTGGAGCAGCTCGACCTGTTGAACGCCGACGTCATCCTGCTCACCGGGCGCGACGGCGACGCCACCGGCGTGAGCGGCAACCCCACCTTTGCCGACCTGCCCGCCGTCGAGCGGGGCACGGTGCTGGTCTACGACCGCGACATGGGCACCGCCCTGCGCATGCCGTCGACGCTGACCATCCCCTGGGCGCTCGACCAGCTCGACGACCTGCTGACCCGCGTCGCCGAGGCCCCTCCCGTGGCCGGCTCGTGAGCGCCCCCGAGCTGCCGGCCGCCCTGCGGGTGGACTACGGGCGGGAGGTCGAGCTCACCCGCAACCCGAACCAGGGGATCCACGTCGGCGAGGTGGTGCGGTCCACCCGGCTGACGCCCACCATGGTCCGGGTCACCCTCGGGGGCGACGAGGTCCGGGGCCTCACCCCGGCCGGGCCCGACCAGCGGGTGAAGGTCTTCCTGCCGGCCGACGGCCTGGTGT
>CAYQGF010000537.1:0-2481 GCA_964416885.1 uncultured Iamiaceae bacterium | reverse complement strand
CCAAGCCGGTGGCCGACTCGGCCATGGACGCGGCGGCGTGCATCGGCTGCGGCGCCTGCGTGGCCGCCTGCCCCAACTCGGCGGCCCAGCTGTTCACGTCGGCCAAGGTCAGCCATCTCAACCTGCTGCCCCAGGGCCAGGCCGAGCGCTACAAGCGGGTCGAGGCCATGGTCGACACCATGGAGGAGTTCTTCGGGTCCTGCACGAACCACGGTGAGTGCGAGGAGGCGTGCCCGAAGGAGATCTCGATCGACTTCATCGCCCTGATGAACAAGGACTACCTGGCGGCCAAGTTCAAGAACCGCAAGCTCCTCAGCCGCAAGTAGCGCGTACAGGTCGCGGGCGGCGAGTTGTACGCTCGGACCATGACGGAAGTTGCGACGTCGGAGCTCCGCGCCAACCTGAAGGACTGGATCAGCCGCGCTCGCGACGGTGAGGACGTCGTGATCACCGAACGGGGACACCCCGTTGCCCGTCTGTCGGGCGTCGATTCCGAGTCCGTCATCGAACGGTTGACCCGGGAGGGCGTGATCGGTCGTCCCCAGACGACGGAAGGGATCAGGGCCTCCGACATCCGACGGGTCCGCACCAAGGACGGGTCCTCGCTGTCGGACTACGTCACCAAGGTGCGCGGCGACGACGAGTGGCCCTGATCTACTTCGACGCCAGCGCCCTCGTGAAGCTGCTCCAGGATGAGGCCGGCAGCGACGAGACCTGGGCGGTGTGGGATGTCGCTGATGCCCGACTGTCCAGCCGCTTGGTGGTGCCGGAGGTCCGGGCCGCGCTGGCGGCCGCTCACCGCAACCACGTCTTGAGCGACGCGGACTTCGCCATCGCCGAGGCGGAGTGGGCGACGCTCCGGCTTCGCCTTCGACCCATCGAGCTGACCGCGCTGGTCGCCGATGGCGCCGGCGACCTGGCCGGGCCCCACGCCTTGAAGGGGGTCGATGCGGTGCACCTGGCCAGCGCACTGGCGGTCGCCGAGGCCGACCCGATCGTGGCGGTGTGGGACCGGCGGCTCCATGCCGCCTGCACGGCCGCCGGGTTGAGGGTCGCCCCAGCAGAGCTCTGAGAGGCGCGCCTAGGTTCCGGTGCATGGGTGAGCGCAAGGGAGCATCGGAGCACACGCGGGCCGCGATCGAGGCCGCGACCGTCGACCTGCCGTGGGACGACCGCCAGGACTTCGACGACGCCATGCGGGGGTTCATCGCCCCCTTGGGCGACGCCTCGCACATCCCCGGTGGGCTGCTGCCGGTGTGGGACGACGACGCCTTCGGGTTCATCACCGACGAGGCGCCGTGCCCCGACACGGTGAACCCGAGCCTCTGGCGCCAGTCGCAGCTGTGCCGCAAGGGCGGGCTGTTCCAGGTGACCGAGCGGATGTACCAGGTCCGCAACGCCGACATCTCCAACCTCACGATCGTCGAGGGCGACACCGGGCTGATCGTCTTCGACCCGCTGATCTCCACCGAGACCGCCGCCGCGGCGATGGACCTCTACTTCGCCCACCGCCCCCGCAAGCCGGTCGTCGCCGTCCTCTACTCCCACAGCCACATCGACCACTACGGCGGGGTCAAGGGCGTCGTGTCGGAGGAGGACGTGGCCGCCGGGAAGGTGCGGGTGATCGCGCCCGAGGGCTTCCTCGACGCCGCCATCAGTGAGAACATCCTGGCCGGGACGATCATGACCCGCCGGGCGCTCTACATGTACGGGGTCCTCCTGCCCCGCGACCCGCAGGGCAACGTCGGCATCGGCCTCGGGATGGCGACCTCCCGGGGCACGTCCACGCTGATCCCGCCGACCGAGACGATCACCGAGACCGGCCAGGTGCTCGACATCGACGGGCTGACCTTCGAGTTCCTGCTGGCGCCCGACACCGAGGCGCCCTCGGAGATGCACTGGTTCATCCCCGAGCTCGGCGCCCTCACCGCGGCCGAGAACTGCTGCCACACCCTGCACAACACCTACACGATCCGGGGCGCGCCGATCCGCGACCCGCGGGCCTGGGCCCGGTACCTCGACGAGACCATCGAGCGCTGGGGTGACCGCACCGAGGTGCTCTACGGGATGCACCACTGGCCGACATGGGGCCCGGCGCGGGCGGTCGAGATGCTCCGCAAGGGCCGCAGCCTCTACACCTACATCAACGACGAGACCCTGCGGCTGGCCAACCACGGGCTGACCCCGGTCGAGATCGCCGAGGAGGTGACGCTCCCGACGTCGCTCCAGCAGCACTGGGCGGCCCGGGGCTACTACGGCACCGTCGACCACAACGTGAAGGCGACCTACGTCAAGTACCTGGGGGCCTACGACGCCAACCCGGCCCACCTCCACCCGCTGCCGCCGGTCGAGTCGGCGGTGCGCTACGTCGAGGCCATGGGCGGGGCCGACGCGGTGGTGGCGCAGGCCCGGGAGGCGTTCGACCGGGGCGAGTACCGGTGGGTGGCCCAACTGGTCGACCACGTCGTGTTCGCCGACCCG
>CAYQGF010000536.1:0-2487 GCA_964416885.1 uncultured Iamiaceae bacterium | reverse complement strand
GTGCTTCTTCTTGCGCATGCGCTTGCGGCGCTTCTTGATCAGGCTTCCCATGAGGATCGCCACCGTAGCGGCGTCCTCGGGAACCCCACCAACCGACGTCAACCTCCCGGCCCCGGCCGGCGTTGAGGAGATGTGACCACCGATCGCTTCGGCGACTCCTTCGCCGACCTGGCCGCCCTGGCCCACCGGGTCGCGTACCGGCTCCTCGGCGACCGGGCCGAGGCCGAGGAGGTGGCCCAGGAGGCGCTGGTCCGGGCCTACCTGCGGTGGCGGCGGGTCGCGCCGTACGCCGAGGCCTGGGTGGCCCGGGTGGCGACCAACCTGGCCCTCGACCAGCACCGGCGCCGGGCCCGCCAGCGTCGCCACGAGGTCACCGTGACCACGGCCCGGCCCGACGCTCCCGATGTCGCCACCGGCCTGGTCGACCGGCTCGACCTGGTCGAAGGCCTGCGCCGGCTGCCCCGCCGTCAGCGCGAGGTCGTCGCCCTCCGGTACCTGGCCGACGTGTCCGAGGCCGACACGGCCCGGCTCCTCGGCTGCACCACCGGCACCGTCAAGACCCACGCCCACCGGGGCCTGGCCGCGCTGCGGCTGGGCCTGGAGGAGCTGGCCTCCGAGGCCACCCCGACTCCTGAGGAGGAGACCGATGTTCGAGCACCTCGATGACCCCGCCGGACCGCCGCCGAGCGGCCCGCTGCACACCGCCGTCCTCGGTCGGGTGCGCCACCGTCGGCGTCGCCGGGCCGCGGTGGCCAGCGGCGTGGCCGCGGTCGCCGTGGTCGGCGCCGGCACGGTGGCCCAGGTCCGGGACCGGGTCCGCCCTGAGCAGGTCACCATCGACACCCTCGCCCCGACCGAGGACCGGCCCGAGGTCGGCGCGCCCATGACGGTGCTGATGGTCGGGACCGACGGCCTCGTCCCGGACGCGGAGGGCAGCCGGACCGACACGATCGTGCTGGCCCGGGTCGACCCGGCGGCGGGGGAGGCCCGGGTGATGTTCGTGCCCCGCGACCTGGAGGTGAGCTGGCAGGGTGACCGGGCGCGGGTGAACACGGTCTTCGACCAGGGCGGGCCGGCGACCCTGATCGAGGTCCTCCGGGCCGAGCTGGGCGTCGAGGTCGACCACTACGTGGAGGCGGACTTCGCCGGGGCGGTGGAGGTCGCCGACGCCCTCGGCGGGATCCGGGTCTCCGTGGACCACCCGGTCCGGGACGAGCCCACGGGGCTGGAGCTGACGGCCGGCTGCCACACCCTCGACGGCGAGCAGACCCTGGCCCTCGGGCGGGCCCGCCGGGTCGAGGTCGAGGTCGACGGCCTGTGGACCGACGACCCGTGGTCCGACCTGAGCCGCCAGGCCCGGGGGATGGTGGTCGCCGTCGCCCTCGTCCAAGCCGCCGGCCGGGTCGGCCCGTCGGACCTCCCGGCCCTGGTCGAGACCGGCCTCCGCTCGGTGACCGTCGACGACGCCCTCGGGTCCCGGGACCTGCTCGCCCTCGCCCGCCAGGTCGAGGGTCTGGGGGTCGTCGGCTTCAGCCTCCCCGCCGTGGAGGTCCTCACCGCGGACGACGCCGTGGTGCTCCACCTCACCGATGGCGCCGTCGACGTCGTCTCCGCCTGGCACGACGGCGGGTCGGGCCCGGTCGGCCCGGTGGTCGACGGCCAGCCGGTCGCCGAAGCCACCGGGCTGCGGCCCTGCTGACCTCTAGCCTGGGTCGGCCGTCCGGGGTAGTTCAGCGGTAGAACGCCTGTCTTTGGAACAGGATGTCGCAGGTTCGATCCCTGCCCCCGGAGCCGAAGCCGGAGCCGGCGCCGGAGCCGGCGCCAGGTCGCCGCGGTGCACACAATGGGGTCAGACCCCTTTGTGTGCACGGCCGGTGTCCGGTCCGGGCGGGCGGCGCGCGAGACTCCGAGCCATGGCCGACCGACCGCTGTCCGCCGTCGTCCTCGCCGCCGGGGAGGGCACCCGGATGCGCTCCGAGCGGCCCAAGCCGCTGCACCTCCTGTGCGGCCAGGCCATGGTCCGCTACGTGCTCGGCTCACTGGGCGAGTGCGACGTCGACCGGGTCGTCGTCGTGGTGGGCCACGGCGCCGAGCGGGTCACCAAGAAGCTCCAGTCCGAGGAGCCCGACCTGGTCCTCGACTTCGTCGAGCAGCACCGCCAGCAGGGCACCGGCGACGCCGTCGCGGTCGGGCTCACCGCCTTCGAGGACGACGATGCCGACGACGAGGGGCCCGACGTCCTCGTCCTCCCCGGCGACACCCCGCTGCTGCGCCCCTCCACCATCCGGGACCTGGTCGAGCACCACCGCCGGACCGGCGCGGCGTGCACCGTCCTGACCGCCCACCTGGCTGATGCCACCGGGTACGGCCGGGTGCTGCGGGGCCGCGACGACCGGGTGGTCGGCATCGTCGAGCACCGTGACGCGGATGCGGAGCAGCGGCTGATCAGCGAGGTCAACACCTCGATCTACTGCTTCCGCCGCGACC
>CAYQGF010000535.1:0-2494 GCA_964416885.1 uncultured Iamiaceae bacterium | reverse complement strand
GGCCTGGTGGCCAACCCCCGTGGCGACATGATCCCCCGCCCGATCAAGTCGAACTTCCGTGAGGGCCTGGCGATGCTGGAGTACTTCATCGCCACCCCCGGTGCCCGCAAGGGCCTGGTCGACACCGCCCTCCGCACCGCCGACTCGGGCTACCTCACCCGGCGCCTGGTCGACGTGGCCCAGGAGCTGATCATCAACGACGAGGACCCGTTCGAGCGGGCCGAGGCCACCGGCACGCCCGTCATGGGCATCTGGTTGGAGGACATCGCCCCCGACACCCCCAACAAGCGCACCCACCTCGAGACCCGTCTGTTCAGCCGGGTCCTCTCCCACGACGTCACCCTCGGCGACGGCACGGTCATGCCCGCCGGGACGATGATCAAGGAGAAGGAGATGGAGGCGCTCCGGGACGACGAGACCGTCACCCGGGTGCGGGTCCTGTCGCCCCTCACCGACGACTCGGTGTCGGGCGTGTCGGGCAAGGCCTACGGCATGTCGCTGGCCACCGGCCGCAACATCGAGGTCGGCGAGGCCGTCGGCGTCATCGCCGCCCAGTCGATCGGCGAGCCCGGTACGCAGCTCACCATGCGGACCTTCCACACCGGCGGCGTCGCCACCGGCGGCGGCGACATCGCCGGCGGTCTGCCCCGCGTCGTCGAGCTGTTCGAGGCCCGCAGCCCGAAGGGCAAGGCCACCCTGGCCCGCTCCTCGGGCGTGGTCCGCGTCGGCGACGACGAGGGCAAGGGCCGGGTCATCACCATCGTCGGTGACGACGGCACCGAAGAGGTCCACACGGTCCCGATGCAGGCCCGCCTCGCCGTCGAGGACGGCCAGGAGGTCTCCGCCGGCGACGACATCGTCCCCGGCCCCCGCGACCCCAAGGAGCTGCTGGAGATCAAGGGCCTGCGCGAGACGCAGCGCTACCTGGTCGAGCAGGTCCAGAAGGTGTACCGGGACCAGGGCGTGTCGATCCACGACAAGCACATCGAGCTGATCGTGCGGCAGATGACCCGTCGGGTCGCCATCTCCGACCCGGGTGACTCGGACTTCCTGCCCGACGAGCGGATCGACCGCAAGACCTTCCGCGACACCAACCGGGTCCTCGTGGAGGAGGGGCGCCAGCCGGCCGAGGCCCGTGACGAGATCATGGGCATCACCAAGGCGTCGCTGGCCACCGACTCGTGGCTGTCGGCCGCCTCCTTCCAGGAGACGACCCGCGTGCTCACCGAGGCCGCCATCGAGTCCCGCTCGGACTCGCTGCTGGGCCTGAAGGAGAACATCATCATCGGCAAGCTGATCCCGGCCGGGACCGGCATGCCGCAGTACCGGGACGTGCAGACCCACGCCCCCGAGTACGAGCCGATGGCGTTCTACTCCTCCGACGGCGGCGAGGGCTTCGGCGACGAGGACTTCGACGCCAGCAGCTACCTGGCCAGCATCTCGGGCTCGCTCCAGGGCGAGGCCGCGGTGGCCACCGACCCCGTCGACGGCGCGGCCAGCTGACGCGCTGACCCACCCCCTCTGATCCCGAACCGGTGATCGGATCCCCCCTCTGGGCGGGGGATCCGATCACCGGTTCGGTGCTTTCGGGTGCCAGGATCGGGCCGATGGACGGTGATCTGGAGCCCGGTGTCCGACGGTTGATGGCCCTGGCCAACCGGCTGGGGGGCGACGAGGACCGCTCGGTCCCGTGGCCGGCCCGGCGGCGGGCCGCGGCGGCGATGGCCGGACGGTTCCGGCGCGCCGTCATGGCCGACGGGCCGAAGATGGCCTCGGAGGTCGACGAGCTGGTGCCGGTCGCCGGCGGGGCGATCCACGTCCGCGTCTACCGGCCCGGCCCCGGGCGGCTGCCGGTCCACCTCTTCCTGCACGGTGGCGGCTGGTGCATCGGGACGATCGACGAGCGCGACCCCCGTTGCCGCCAGGTCGCGGCGGGGGCCGACTGCGTCGTGGTGTCGGCCGACTACCGCATGGCGCCCGAGAACCAGTGGCCGACGGCTCCCGAGGACTGCTACGCCGTCCTGCAGTGGGTGGTCGAGCAGGCCGAGCGGCTCGACGTCGACGTCGAGCGCATCTCGGTCGGGGGCGAGTCGGCCGGGGGGAACCTGGCCGCGGTGGTGGCCCTGATGGCGCGGGACCGGGGCGGTCCGGCGCTGTGCCACCAGTGGCTCGACGTCCCGGCCACCGACATGACGATGGCCCAGCCCTCGGTCGACGCCACCCCGTCGGGCTACGGGCTCCACCGCGACGACATGGTCGAGTACCGAGCGGCCTACTGCCCCGACCCGGCGGCCTGGACCGACCCCTACGCCTCGCCGCTGCACGCCGAGGACCTCGCCGGGCTCCCGTCGGCGTGGGTCACGACCTGCGGCTTCGACCCGCTCCGCGACGACGGCCGGGCCTACGCCGAGCGGCTGCGGGAGGCCGGGGTCCCGGTCGAGCACCGCCACCTGCCCGGGCACGTCCACGCCTCCTTCGCCCTCACCCGGCTCCG
>CAYQGF010000534.1:0-2494 GCA_964416885.1 uncultured Iamiaceae bacterium | reverse complement strand
GTCGCACCCCCAAGTCTCAAGGAGCCCGTACTGACGAACGTGGATGGGATCTACAGCTAGCCCGCCAGGGAGTTGCCGACCAGCGGGTCGAGGGTGAGCTCGGGCTGCTCGGCCAGGACGCGGTCGAGCCAGAAGCGGCTCTCGAAGAGGGCGAGGCGGGTGCCGTCGGCCCGTTCCAGGACGGTGACGCCCCGCATGCCCCGCAGCGTCGGGGCGCTGGCCTCGTCGGTGACCCGGGCGACGGTGTAGGCGGTCGGGCTGAGCTCGACGGGTGCCCCGAACTCGGTCTCCAGCCGGTGCACGGCGACCTCGAACTGCATCGGGCCGACGGCGGCGAGGACCGGCGCCTGATCACCCCATGCCGGGTCGCGGAGCACCTGCACCACGCCCTCCTCGTCGAGCTGGGTGACGCCCTTGCGGAACTGCTTGGCCTTGGCCGTGTCGCGCACCCGGGCCACGGTGAACTGCTCGGGAGCGAAGCTCGGGATGGTCGGGAAGGCCACGTGCTCGTCGAGGTACAGGGTGTCACCGACCCGGACGTCGGTGGCGTTGACCAATCCGACCACGTCGCCCGGCCACGCCACCTCGATCGTCTCCCGCTCCTGGCCGAACACCGAGTGGGCGTACTTGGTCGCGAAGGGCTTGTGGGTGCGGGCGTGGGTGACGACGTCGCCCCGGGTGAAGCGGCCCGAGCACACCCGCAGGTAGGCGATGCGGTCGCGGTGGGCCTTGTCCATGTTCGACTGGACCTTGAACACCAGGCCCGAGAAGGGGGCGTCGAGGGGACGCTCCTTGCCGGACTCGTCCTCCCGGGCCGTCGGGGCCGGGGCCAGGTCGATCACCGAGTCGAGCAGCAGCCGCACCCCGAAGTTGGTGAGGGCGGAGCCGAAGAACGTCGGCGACGTCTCGCCGGCCCGGAACAGCTCGTCGTCGTGGTCGGCACCGATCTCGGACAGCAGCGACACCTGGTCGGCGGCCTCGGCCCAGGCATCGCCCTCCTCCGCCGCGGCCCGGGCCGCGTCCATGACCTCCTCGGGCGCCTCGGTCGCGCCCCGGGCCACCCGGGTGAAGCGGACGTAGCGTCCGTCGCGCCGGTCGATCACGCCGCGGAAGTCGCCGGCGATGCCGACGGGCCAGGTGACCGGGGTGGGGACGACGCCGATGCGCTCCTCGACCTCGTCGATGACCTCCAGGGCGTCGCGCCCGGGGCGGTCCCACTTGTTGATGAAGGTGAGCAGCGGCAGCTCCCGCTCCCGGCAGACCTCGAACAGCTTCAGGGTCTGGGGCTCGATGCCCTTGGCCGCGTCGAGCACCATCACCGCGGCATCGGCCGCGGCCAACACCCGGTAGGTGTCCTCGGAGAAGTCGCGGTGGCCCGGCGTGTCGAGGAGGTTCACGACGTGGTCGCGGTACGGGAACTGGAGCACGGTGCTGGTGATGGAGATGCCGCGCTGGCGCTCCATCTCCATCCAGTCCGACGTGGCGCCGCGCCGGCCCTCACGGGCCTTGACGGCCCCGGCCCCGGTGGTGAGCGCCCCGCCGTAGAGGAGGAACTTCTCCGTCAGCGTGGTCTTGCCGGCGTCGGGATGGCTGATGATGGCGAAGGTGCGGCGGCGGGTGGCCTCGTCCACCGCGTCCGGGACGGGGGCGGTCACGAGGCGGTGCAGTCGGAGCAGCGGCCCACCAGGTCGAGCCGGTGGTGGTCGGCCCGGAAGCCGGCGGCCGCGGCCGCCTCGACCAGCGCCGTCTCCAACCGGTGCTCCACGGGGGCGGGCACGGTGAAGTCGGCGACGGTGCCGCAGTCGGTGCAGATCAGGTGGTGGTGGTGACCGGCGAGGTCCTCGGCCAGCTCGTAGCGGGTGAACTCGTCGCCGCCCGCGATGCGCTGCACCACGCCGGCGGCCTCCAGCACGCCCAGGTTCCGGTAGACCGAGCTCTGCGGCAGCTCCTCGCCCCGGGCCACGACCTCGGCGGTCGTGAGGGGGCGCTCGGCCGTGGCCAGGATGCGCACGAGGGCCTGGCGGGCCGCGGTGTAGCGCTGGCCCTCGGCCCCGACGCGACGGGCCACCTCGGCATCGAGGTCGTGGAGGGTTGCGGGAGGCGCGGCCATGACCACTTGAACCTATCGGGCCCCGGCCGACTGAGAACGGGTGAGAAGCCGATGGCGCCCCCCATCGACTTCCCAAGCGATCGTCTCGGTCGTAACATGACCGCAACACACCGGCTGGGGCGGGTCGGCGGGAGCAACGGTGCTGTCGCCGACCCAGGTGCCCGTGCGGCCGGGATGTCACCGATCGCTCCACCGCACGCCACCCTCGAGGCCATCGCCACCATGTCCGACCGCTGCTGCGGACCCGACCACACCGACGTCGAGCCGACCCGTCCGCTCCTCACCCGCCGCCGGGTGCTCGCCGCCGGCGCCGTCACCGGGGCCACCGTGGCCTTCGGTGGCCTCCCGGCGCTGGGCCAGACCACCCCGGACGGCGACGGCACC
>CAYQGF010000533.1:0-2503 GCA_964416885.1 uncultured Iamiaceae bacterium | reverse complement strand
GCGGGGCTTCGAGGCCGCGGTGCGGGAGACCTACATCCTCGACATCCCCAAGCTGCCCGAGCGGGCCACCGCCATCGTCGCCCGGATGAAGGCGGCGGGCGTGACCACCATCGCCTTCCTGGGCGACCCGATCATGCCGATCTACCTGACCCAGGCGGCCACGGCCGAGGACTACTACCCGGAGTGGGTCATCGCCGGCACCGTGCTCACCGACACGACCACCCTGGGCCGGCAGTACGACAACAGCCAGTGGGCGCACGCCTTCGGCGTGTCGAACCTGGCCGCCCGGCTGCCGCAGGTCGAGCAGGAGCACTGGCGGCTCCACGAGTGGTACTACGGCGAGCCGCCCGAGGCGGTGCTGTCCGGCGGCACGATCTGGCCCGGGATCTTCGCCCTGATGCTGGGCATCCACATGGCCGGGCCCAACCTGTCGCCCGAGACCTTCCAGGGCGGGATGTTCTCCTACCCGCCGAGCGGTGGCGGCCCGACGACGCCGCAGATCTCCTACGGCAACCACGGCTTCTTCCCGGCGCCCGACTACCTGGGCGTCGACGACGTGGTCGAGGTCTGGTGGGACCCGGACGCCGAGGGCCCCGACGAGCAGGGCCGGTCCGAGGCTCCCGGCATGTGGCGCTACGCCAACGGCGGGTCGCGCATCCCGCCGGGCCGGATGCCGAGCGGCCCCTCCGCTCCCCACGACCCGGATGCGTCACCGGCGCTGTTCGACGCCCCTCCGCCCCAGGACCAGTTCCCCGACTACCCGCCGCCCGAGGGCTCGCCCGCGGCCGGAGGCTGAGCGGCGGCCCGGGCGCGGGCCTCGGCCAGCTCGTCGACGGCGTCGACCTGGTTGGGGATCCCCTTGGCCAGGTAGGTCGAGCGGGCGATCAGGTTGGCCGCCACCGGGAGGGTGAGGATCTGGAGCCCGGCCGCCAGCAGCGCCGAGGTGACGTCGTTGGCGGTCGGGAGCTGCACCGCGGCCCCGACGGCGACGAGCACGAACCCGAGGGTCGAGGCCTTGGTGAGGGCGTGCATGCGGCTGAGGACGTCCGGGAAGCGGAGCACCCCGACCGCGGCCAGCAGCGTGAGCACGGCACCGAGGAGGGCGATGACCTGGCCCAGGACGGTCATTCGCCCCGCCCCTCGATGAAGCGGGCGACCACCGCGGTGCTGATGAAGCCCACCAGGGTGAGCATCACCGCCACCTGGAGGAAGGCGCCCCGCCCGGTCGCCGCGGCCTGGACGAGCAGGATCCCGATGCCGGCGACGAGCATCCCGTCGAGGGCGATCACCCGGTCGGCGAGGGTCGGCCCCCGTCCCATCCGGACCGCGAAGAGCACGAACGCCGCCACCAGGACGACGTGGGTCGTGATCGTCAGGGCCATCAGGAGCCGGCCTCCGTCGTATCGAGGGTGTCGAGGGCGGCGACCGCGGTGTCGGAGCCGAAGGCCCGGTAGGCGAGCTCCGTCAGGTGCAGGATCTCGCGACGGACCTCCTCGACGTCGCCGAGGAGGAGGACGTGGACGTAGAGCACCGTGGTGGGGTCGCGGTCGAGCTCGACCGGCATGGTCCCGGGCGTGATGGCGATGGCGTTGGTGACCAGGGTGACGAGCGCATCGGAGCACCCGGGCAGCGGCACCGCGACCACACCGGTGGTGATCCCGGACCCCGGGGTCAGCACCTCGCGGGTCAGGGCGACGTTGGCCCGCACGACCTCGACGAGCAGGTACCCGACGAAGCGGGCGATCGCCACGGGCCGGAGCCGGGCCCGCCGGAACGCCGGCCAGTCGTCGGGGGCCACCGCGATCAGCAGGGCGGCCACCGCCAGCCCGCCCAGGATGTTGGCGACCGAGGGCGTCCCCCAGGCCAGCACCCAGATGATCGTCAGCCCGACGATCGACATGACGAGTGCCATCAGGGCCTCCCCCCGAGCACGGTGGCCACGTAGGCCGACGGGTCGACGAGGTCCTCGGCGGCGCGGGTGCTGTAGCCGTAGAGCGGGCCCGACGCCAGGCCGAGGACGACGGTGCCGAGGGCCAGCACGATCGTCGGCGCCACCATCAGCACCGGGCCACCGAGCCGGGACCGGCCCTCGGCGGGGGCCGGGACGGCGTCGTCGATCGGCTCGCCGTCCGCGGTCTCGCCGCCGGCCGGTGCCCAGAACACGCCGGTCCAGATCTTCATCAGGGCGAACACGGTGAGCAACGACACCGCGACGGCGACCCCGAGGATGGCCCACTGCCGGGACGCGGCGGCGGCGTCGATCAGGGACAGCTTGGCCATGAACCCGCTCATCGGGGGGATGCCGGCCAGCGAGAGGGCGGGCACCAGGAACAGCACGGCCAGCAGCGGCGCGGTGCGGACCATGTCGCCCAGCTTCGAGAGCCGGCTCGACCCGCCGTGGTGCTCGACCAGGCCACCGGTCAGGAAGAGGGTGGTCTTCACCAGGATGTGGTGCACGGTGTAGAAGACGGCGCCCGCCAGCCCGGCCACGGTGGCCAGCCCC